>CAZRYV010000107.1:0-7374 GCA_964604385.1 uncultured Brachyspira sp. | reverse complement strand
AATTTTTGTAATTTTGTAGTTTGCATAATTTGCTCCTTAAAATTTATTAATATACTAGGATTATAGTAAATTTAATTTCCATTGTCAATAGCAAATTCAAATTTTTTAATAATTTTAACGAAATTTTTGAAAGTTTGCATTTTATTTAATACATTTACTACATTTTTTAGCGGATAAAAATAAAACGGATAAAATAAAAAATAAAAAAATAATTTATTCATAATATTTTTTGATTATTTCAGAATATATGATTATGTATTTTTAATTATCAAAAGATTAATTTTTTAGGATAATATTTTTATTACGAATAATAATATTAAAATTACAAATTAAAATGAGATAAATTTGATTTTTTAATACGATAAAAAAACAATAAAAAACGATAAAAAACCGATTAATAGGCTCTCGCTACCGTTAAAACTCCAATTTTATTAATATTTTCTATCTTTCTAATCTCCAAAGATATTTCATTTAAAGTGGCTCCCGTAGTAAAAACATCGTCTATTATGAGAATATTTATTTTTTCTTTTTTTACGATATTTTTAAAATTTTTATTTATTTTATTTTTATTTATTTTAAACGCATTTTTTATAGTCGATTTTCTTAATTCTTTATCTTTTATCATACTTAAAGGATAAGTTTCTTTTTTTCTTCCCACAATATTTTCGATTAATTTTATATTTAAAATTTTTGAAATAGTTTTGGCTATAATCTCGCTTTGATTATATCCTCTCTCCAAAAATCTGTTTCTACCCAAAGGCACAAAAGTTATGGCGTCAAATTTTTTTATATAATCTTTATAATAAAAAGAAAGTATCGCTCCGAAATCTTTGCAAATTAAATATCTATGCCCGAATTTCATTTTATGAATCAAATCAATCGTTGCATTTTTATAATAAAGCATAGATTTGCATTCGTTAAAATAAATATCTTCGTATTGGCAAGCGCAAGTTTTATCTTTATCTTCGATTAATCTTCCGCATCTTTCACATTTTATATAATCGTCTTTATGAATATAATCCAATTTATTTATACAATTTATGCATATATAATTCATTTTTTCTCTTTCAATCATATTTCCACAAATTATACAATGATTGGGAAAAACTATAGAAAAAATATTTCTTATAAAATTTCTTATAAAATTTATAATATAATTTTTAGTTAAATTTTTAAAATTTTTCTTTATCATATTCATTAATTTTTTATATTTATTTTTTTATTATATTTAAATTATATTTATTTTTTTAGATTTACTTTTTTTAATTATTTTTTATTTTATTTTTTAAGTTATTTTTTAAATTGTTTATCGCGAGAATCAAAACATGAACTACAGACATATCTATTTCGGGTATTCTTAAAGCCTGCGATATATTATAAGGTTTAAATTGCTTTAATTTATTTATATGGTCTATCTTAACGCTTTGTAAAGTAGAATAATCAAAATCTTCGGGTATAATCATATTCTCGTATTTTTCTATATCTTTTATTTCGTTTAAATATCTTGAAATATAGCCTTCGTATTTTATTGAAGTTTCCGCATTTTCCAAAACATTTTTGCTATAATCTTTACCTATAAATTTCAAAACTGTATTTATATTGCATTCGGGACGCTTTATTATAGACGCCAATGTCATAGTTCTAAACTCTTTAGCCTCTTTTGTAAATCCCGCTTCTTCAGTTTCTTTTTGGGTTAAAGTTCTTTTATTTAAAAAATCGATTAATATTTGAGTTTTTAATTTTTTATCCTTTACTTTATCCAATCTCTCTTTGCTTGCCAAACCTATATTGTAAGATAATTCCGTGAGTCTTTCGTCTGCGTTATCCTGTCTTAAAAGCATTCTATGTTCCGCTTGAGATGTAAACATTCTATGAGGTTCTTTAGTTCCTCTCGTAGTCAAATCGTCTATCAATACTCCGATATAACAGTCGCTTCTCTTTAATATAAAAGGCTCTCTCTTTTGTATTTTTAAGGCTGCGTTTATTCCCGCAATTAATCCTTGACATGCCGCCTCCTCGTATCCGCTCGTTCCGTTTATCTGTCCCGCCAAAAATAAACCTTCTATTTTTTTTGTCTCCAAAGTTGGCTTCAATTCTATAGGATTAATATAATCGTATTCTATCGCATAAGCGGGCTTTAATATTCTCACATTTTCAAGTCCTTTTAAACTTCTTATCATTTTAATTTGGACTTCTTCGGGCAAACTTGAAGAAAAACCGTTTATATAAACTTCGTTCGTTCTATGGCTTTCTCTTTCCAAAAATAATTGATGCCTTTCTTTATCTGCAAATCTCACAACTTTATCTTCGATACTCGGGCAATATCTCGGACCAATTCCCTTAATTACTCCGCTATACATTGGCGATAGATGAATATTATCCGTAATAATTTTATGTATATTTTTATCAGTATAAGTTATATGGCATGGCGTCTGCTCTATATCGATTCTTTCCGTTAAAAAAGAAAATGGAACTATTTCTTTATCTCCGTTTTGAATTTCCAAAATATCCAAATCTATAGAATCAAAATCGACTCTTGCAGGAGTTCCCGTTTTTAATCTTCCCACTTCAAATCCCAAACTTCTTAAATTATCCGACAAACCGATTGACGGAAGTTCCCCGATTCTTCCCGCAGGTTTTTGATATTTGCCTATATGTATGAGTCCGTTTAAAAATGTTCCCGTAGTAAGTATAACGGTTTCGCTTATATATTCTATTCCTCTCTCCGTTTTTAATCCTTTTAATCTATTGTTTTCAACGATTAAAGATTCCACTATATCTTGGTGCAAAGTTAGATTTTTTTGCGAATATAAACTTTTTGCAGCTTCGTCCTTATAAGCGTATTTGTCCGATTGAGCTCTCGGCGCCCAAACGGCTTTTCCCTTGCTTCTGTTTAACATTCTAAATTGCATCATAGTTTTATCGGTTAAAATTCCCATCTCTCCGCCCAAAGCGTCAATCTCTTTTGCTATTGTGCCTTTTGCCACTCCGCCGATTGACGGATTGCAGGACATTTGCCCTATTGTATCAAGATTAATCGATATTAATAAAGTTTTCATTCCGAGTCTTGCAGCCGACAACGAGGCTTCTATTCCCGCATGTCCCGCTCCGACTACTATGATATCGTATTTATTATTCATAATTTTACCGCTAATAATATTTATAATATTTTTATAATAATTTTATAATAATATTTATAATAATTAAAAAAAGATTTTGATTAATGATATATTAAAAATTTCTTATTGTCAAAAATTAATCTTTTATTTTTATCAAATCGATTTCGTATAAAAACGGAATATTTTTTTTAACTTTAACTATATAGAATACGGAAGACAAAAATATTCCCGCCAACGCCAATATAAAACTTAAATCGCTTAAAGCAAACGCCACTTTGTATAAGGCGAGCGCCGAAACGGGTATATATATTCCGCCTACGAGAGAAGTGATTATAAAGAATAAGATTAAAACGAAAATTGGATTTCCCATAATATCGTTTTGCAATATAAACTCCATACCAAAATAATTTATAAACGCATTTAAATATAAATAGATAATAAAAATGCAAGCTAAAATAAAAAATCCTATAGAATACATTTTCTCTCTTTTAACCGTAAATCCCGCTATAAACAAAACGAGCAATATAATCGAAAATATATAATTACTTATTATAATCGTAGCTCCTATTATAGAAAGTTCGCAAAATATTAACAAAAGCATCGGGATAAATTGCTTTTTTACCGAACTGAAACCGAAAAAAGTATATATTACTATTTTTGATTTAATATTTCTGTATTCTCGGTATATATGCCTGAAATAACTTATAAATATTAACGCTATGGAAATTAAAAATAATGTCGGAAATAGAGTGGCTATTATTATAATTGAAGATTTCGGATTTAAATTTTCATCTTCCAAATGCAGAAGAGTCGATTGAAATGTATTGTCTTTAATATTTATATAAGCAAACTCTTCGTAAGATATATTTGTATTTCCCGTAGAACCCACATACAATATATGCATGAGAACGATTCCATTTCCCGCTTTAAGTAAATTAAGTTTTGCGCTCGCTATTCCGTCCTCGTCTGTCGGAGTTATAAAAATATTCGTATAATTTTTATTTTCTTGTTCCTGTAGCATTTCTAGAGTAGCGTTTAAATCCATTTCCGATTGATTTATATTATTAGTATTTTTAGTTTCAAATTGAAATATATCGGGATTCAAAGATGTAAATCTAACGAGTCTATTAACTAGCGGGAATCCTCTTCTTTCTATCATTATCGACACTTCGTTTGCATCGTTCGTATCTGCGATATTAAAATTATTTTCTTTACTATAAGTGAAAATATATTCGGGAGATTTATTAGATTCCTGCGAATATAAAAAACATGCAAAAATCTGCATTATTGTTATCGTTATTATTAATAAATATTTTTTCATCCAGTAAAAACCAAAAATAATTTAAAAAAGAACATTCAGTTAACAAAACTTGAATGTTCTTAAAAATATCAATTTTTATAGCAAAAATTATTTTTTTATAAGAGCGACTATCTCTTCGTTTTTTACGATTAAATATTCTATATCATTGTCTTTAATTTGAATGCCAGCATATTTATCGTATATAACTATATCGCCTTTCTTAACTTTAATATCTTCGCTTTCTCCAATTTCCACAACTTCGGCTTTTTGAGTTTTTTCGGCAGCCGTTTCAGGGATATATATTCCGCTTGAAGTTTTCGACTCTTGTTCCAATACTTTTAATAGAACTCTATCCGCTAATGGTTTAATAGATGACATTTCTATAACTCCTTTTATTTAAAAATCTAATTAATTTTTAATATATTGTATAATATAAACATTTAAAAGTCAACTAAAATAAATCGAATATTTTAAAATTTTAATAGTTTAGAACTATGCGAGTAAATTAGCAAATTGACAAATATATTTTATTTAAGTATAATTTTTTAATTAGAATATAGCGGAAAAAATTATGTCTAAAAAAAATAAAAAGGCAAAAAATAATAATATTTCTTCGGGGGAAATAGTTAAAAATAAAAAAGCTCTCTTTAATTATGAGTTAATAGAAAAATACGAAGCGGGAATAGTTTTGCTTGGAACGGAAGTTAAATCTTTAAGAGAGCGTTCTGTGAATGTGGCGGACAGTTATGCTTCTTTTAAAAAAGGAGAACTTTTTATAGTAAATATGCATATATCTCCGTATCATTTCGGAAATAGGAATAATCATGAACCTTTGCGAGAGAGAAAACTTTTAATGAAAAAAAGAGAAATAAAAAGACTGCTTGGAAAAGTTAAAGAACAGGGACTTACTTTAATTCCAATAAGTTTATATTTTAGCAAAGGAAAAGTTAAAGTCGAGCTTGCGCTTGCAAAAGGAAAAAAATTGCATGACAAGAGGGAAACTTTAAAAAGAAAAACTTTAGATAGAGAAATGGAAAGATATAAAAAAATATATAATTAAAAAATTCTATCGGATAAAAAATGTTTGGAAATAAAAATATAACTACTAAAGAACTTTTAAAATCGGTTCGGCAAATCGAAATAAAAACCTCGAGAATAGTAAATTCGTATTTTTCGGGGCGATATCATTCGGCTTTTAAGGGGCATGGAATAGAGTTTGACGAAGTGAGAAAATATACAATAGGTGACGATGTTCGGGCTATGGATTGGAAAGTTAGCGCAAGATATAACGAGCCTTTTATAAAAAGATTCAGAGAAGAGAGAGAACTAAATGTTATAATATTGGCAGATTTTTCTGCTTCCACGAATTTCGGATTTACAAAAACTAAACATAATCTAATAATCGAAGTCGCCGCTTTGCTTTCTTTTTCGGCTTTAAAAAATAATGATAAAGTGGGACTTTTAATTTTTACAGATACGGTTGAAAAATTTATTCCGTTAAATAAGGGAAGAAATCATATTTTGAGAATAATAAGAGAACTTATAGAATTCGAGCCAAAAAACATAAAAACAAATATAGCAAATACTTTGGAATATTTTAACAGAATTCAATCGAGGGAAAGCATAACTTTTTTAATAACCGACATTTGTTCCGAACTTCCGAAAAAAGAAATCGATATAACCAAAAAGCGACATGATTTTATAGTATGCTTGGTAAACGATATGCTTGAATACGAATTGCCGAATCTTGGCGGAACTTTAGTTATGTCCGATTTGGAAAATGACGATTATATTTATTTCGATATGCATAATAAATCTATAAAAGAAAAATATTTACTCGAACAAAATAAAATTATGGAAGATAAATTAAATTTTCTTAAAAGAAATTCAATAGAAAAAATTTTACTTGACACTTCGAGCGATTATGTCAATGAAATAATGAAATTTTTTATAAAGAGAAGAAGATAATTATTTCTTTCTTATAAATTTTGATATCGATATATAGTCCACGGGATTTAAAGCCACTCCGTTTCTTCTTACTTCAAAATGTAAATGGCTTCCCGTTGAATTTCCCGTGCTTCCCATTTTTCCTATCATAGTTCCCGTGCCTACATTTGCTCCGACTCTTGTGGTTATTTTATTTAAATGTCCGTAATATGTCGTATATCCTTTGTCATGTCTGACTATAACCAAATTGCCGTATCCTCCGCTATAGCCCGCAAATATAACTTTTCCCTTTCTTGACGCATAAATCGGAGTATTCAAATTTCCCGGAATATCGACTCCCATATGTTTGGTTATTACTCCTGTAATTGGATGAACTCTATAACCGAACAAACTGCTTATTCTAGTTATGTGTGTCGGTAAACTAAACATTTGTCCGAATTTATCAATTCTCTCTTCCAAAGTATATTTTGCGCCAAGTAAAAATATTTCGTCTCCGGCGGATACGCTGTCTTTATCGATTATTTTATTGAAAGCTAAAACCTTGTCTAATTGAATATCGTATTTGTCGGTAATTTCTTCCAAATTGTCGCCTTTCTTTATGGTATATAATAAACCGTTGCGATTCGGTATTTTAATTTTCTGTCCGGGACTTAATTTATTTGCGTTGCTTATTTTATTAACGCTTACCAAAGTGTCTAAATTAACGCCGATTTTTTTAGATATTGTAGTTAAATTGTCGCCTTTTTCTATAGTATATTCTTCATATTTCATACCGATTACGCCATCGCTACCCAAACTCGCATCCGAAACCACATAATCGTAGAAAATTCCCGAAGAGTTTTTAAAAATATTTGCATCGGATGTCACAGTTGGAATATTATTCAAATTATCTTCCAAATTATTATTCGTTTCGGGCAATATTTCAGACAAAAGATTTTCCTTTGAAATATTATTGGAAGTATTATTATTAGAAGATTCATGAATTCCTAATATCATGAAATTGGCAAG
>CAZRYV010000106.1:0-7413 GCA_964604385.1 uncultured Brachyspira sp. | reverse complement strand
TCCTTTGACTACGGATTTCTGATTAATTATTGAGTGTTTAATTATAGATATTTTTTTACTTCTATTGATATCATAATCAATTTATAATCATAATTTATTGTTAGAACTTATTTTCATTAATAGAGACGGTGGTATTCTCATTATAATTATAGAAGCTATAATACATGATAAAGGTTTATCTATAATATTAGATATTATTCTTGGTATAAATGCAGAAGTGAATATTTTTTGTCCACTTTGAACTAAGAAGCCTGTCATAATATCCATAGCTTCTCCAGTTAATCCTCCAAATAAAATTACAGATATTGGGGTTCCTATTAATGGTGCTACAACCGACAATATTAAACCTGTTATTATTGCAACGGGAAGGGTAAAACCGAATTTTTTTGATATTAGTCCTACTACAATACCTATGACAATATTAACAATAGCAAATGGTAATTCAGATGGGTTATTAACCATTGAAGTTATTAAATTGGTAATAAATCCTGTAATTGCTCCATATATAGGACCTAATACGGCTGCACTTAATACTGTTCCAATTACATCAAAAAATACAAATGGTATTTTTATATGTGAAACTATAAATGACAATACTATATTTAACGCTACACCTATAGCACAAAAAGTTAATGAATACGCTTTTGTTTGCATTTTATTTATCCTTATTAATGATTTTTTAATTATGTGAGTTTTATATAGACTAACTGCCTATGATAGTTATACGATATGAGGAAAATATTGTTTATTAATAAAATACATTAATTTAAATAATGTTAAAATTTCCATAAGTAATATTCCTAATTATAAAAATTATATTATTTATCTTATAATATTAATGTAATAATTATAAATTGTCAAGTTAAATATTATGTAAAAATATAATTAATTTATATATGATTTCTATATTATATTATACTGTCAATATCTATCTTTTCTATTATTGGTTTTCCGATATCTTCCAAAAATACAAAATTAATTTTTTCATTGTTTCTTTTTTTATCTAATTTTATCGCTTCTTTTAAGTTTATATTGTTCGGAACATCAATCGGAAGTCCTATATTATATAAAATATTTTTAACCCTATCCAAAATATTTTTATTTTTAGTTATTCCCAATTTTATTCCGTATTCTATGGCAAAAATCATCCCTATAGCGATAGCTTCTCCATGAAGTAAAACTCCGTAGCCTGATGCATTTTCTATACTATGTCCAACCGTATGTCCAAAATTAAGAAACATTCTCTCTTTTTTTTCTTTATAATCTATTTGAACTATATGAGATTTTAATTCGCAATTTCTTTGAAGTATAAAATCTATATCCAATTCTTGCTTATCGTTTTTATTATGATTATAATGACTTTCTATAGTTTGAAATAGTTTTTCGTCAAAAAGTAACGCATGTTTTACAATCTCCGACATCCCCGCATTAAATTCTCTTTTAGGAAGCGAAGTTAATACTTTACTGTCGATTATAACGAGTTTAGGACTATGAAAAGCGCCTACAAGATTTTTACCTTCTTTTATGTTTATTCCCGTTTTTCCGCCGACTGAAGAATCAACGCATGCCAAAAGAGTCGTTGGAATTTGAATAAAATCGATTCCTCTCATCCAAGTCGCCGCTGCATATCCCGACATATCGCCTATAACTCCGCCTCCGAGCGCTATTATCATATCATGGCGGCTTAATTCGTTTTGAGCCAAAGCGGAATATATATTTGCTATGCCGTCTATATTTTTATTTGCCTCTCCGTTTTCCAAAATACAAACGGAAGTTATTATATTTTCTTTTTCCAAACTTTTTTTAACTTTGCCCGCGTATAATTTTGCAACGATATCGTCAGTTACTATTAAAACTCTATTTCCGTTTAATAATTTTTTTGCCAATTTTCCCGTATTTTTTAATATTCCATTTTTTATAAGAATATTATAATTAATCTCGTTTTTTCCTTTGATTTTTACTTTTACTTTTTTCATTTTAATTTCCAATTTTAAATTTAAAATAAAATTATATAACTATTAATAATAAACACAAATTTTTATGTATTGATTTTGTAAAAAAAAATAATATAATCAAACACTATAAAAAATGTTATAAAAGATTTTTAAAGGAGTTAATATGCCTAGTTTAAGCGACAAAGAAATAAACGCCACATTGTCAAAAATTAGGGGCGAATATGAAGAGGGCGCTAAAAAATACGGAAATAAAATTTATAATGTGGAAAGTTTCAATAACAGATACAGAGAAGCTTTGCAAACGAGACAGGATTTATCAAATTTTCTATTGCTTGAAATAAATATATTGGAAGATATAAAAAATACTTTAAGAGACAGGGAATTGGAACAGGAGAGAAAGCAGGCTGAAGAAAAAAAAGCGAAAGAAAATTCTTTTATGAATAAAGTCGACAGCATGATAGAAAAATTTAAAAATGCGATTGAAAAATATCCTATAGAGGAAGTTCATCCTAAAGCAGACGAAGAAATAAAACACTTATACGGAGCTTTTAAGGAATTATATAATTGCTTTTGCGTTATAAGATATTTTTCTAAAGAAGCGAGCGACTATGTTATAGAAACGGCGATAAAAGATTATGACAATAAATTTCAAATATTCGTTATGCCCGTAGGAGAGTGGAAGGTTCCGCAGATATTTTCTGATTATGTATTCGCTTTGGAAAAGGGAGCGGGAGTAGCTCGTTCGGAACAGTTTATACTTAAAGAGTCGGGATTTTTCTTGCATTCTTTTATCGATAAAATGAATAGTATAAAAAATATGGCGCTTAAAAAAAGTTTTGACAATAAAATAATACTTCCCGATTCATTATCGCCGAGAGTATTTTCTTTTTTTAAGGGAAAAAATAAAGAGGAAATTTATAACGCCACTTTGGCTTACGCTTCGGCTATGATAAACGATTTTAGATTGCAGAGTTTTAAGAAAGATGAAAATTAGAATAAATTTTTTATTTATATTATTTTTATTGTTAATGTTCGATTCTTTATATCCGCAGAATTTTGAATATAATAAAACCAATATAGAAAACGCTTATAGATATTATAATTCAAAAAATTATGTCAAAGCTGCCGAATTATTCGAGTATGAAATAAATAATTCTCCGATTTTGAAGATAGAATATTTTGAAATACTTGCAAATATTTATATGAATCAAAAAGATTATGACAATATGCTTAAAGTCGCAAGAAACGGAATAATTATAAATAGATTTTCACCGAAATTATATTTTCAAAAAGGATACGCTTTATACAGACTCGAAAAAACAAACGAAGCCATAGAATCGATAAGGCATTCCGTAGAATTGAATCCTAGCGACGCTTATGCAAATAATTTTTTGGGGCTTTTATATTTATACACGGAAGATTATAAATTGGCGGAGGCTTCTTTTCTGAAGGCGAATATATATAGTCCGAATAATGTTCTTTATATGATTAATCTTGCAGCCACTTACGAGAGAAATAAAAATTACGCTTCGGCTCTTCAAATTTACGAAGAGGTTTATAAATTGGATAAAAATTATAAGAATGTTTCCGATTCCATAGCGAGAGTAAAAAATCTGCTCGGTTTTGTGGAAGATTCTAAAAATATTAACGATAATTACGAGTATAACGAAGAGGAAGAAATAAAACCTTATACTACTAATACCGTAAATAATTAAAATATTTTCGGAAATATTATGCATACTATACAAAATATATTAAACGAATATTCTAAAAAAAATATCGATTTATTTTCTTATCTTAAAATAGCTCAAAAATGGGATTTAATAATCGGCGAAACTATCTTTAAAATTTGCTACCCTTCGTTTTTTAAAAACGGAATTCTAACATTAACGGTGGAAGATACGGTATGGGCTAATGAAATTTCTATGAATAGATTAAATATTATTAAAAATATAAAAAAAGAAACAGATATAATAGTCGTTGAAATTAAAACGAGAGTTGGCAAAATAAACGGCGAAGAGGAATAAAAATGTATGAAATATATAGAAGATAAGTTTATTAAAAAAGCGGTGTCAGAATATAAAGCCTCAAGAAGCGTTATAACTTTTAAAGAAATTAATAATCATCTCTCTAAATATATCTACAATTATCCGAGAAAAGTTTTCGGAGTATGCCATGAAACCGCTTTGGATTTTTATTTATATTATATTGAAAGAATAGAAAATATTTTATTAAAATACAATGAAACCGAAACTAAATTTATAACTTGGTTCACATATACTTTAAGAAACAGTTATTTAAATTATGTAGATTATAAAAAGAGAAAAGAAAAATACAAAAAAATCGAAGTGTCGATGGACGCTCCTTTATGCGACAGAGAAACTTTAACATTGCATGATGTTTTATACGACTCGAAAAAATATTCTATAGATTTGCTTAATTCGATTAACGAGAGCGACGATATAGAAAACATATCTTTAAAAATATTTAATTATATAGAAAGCGTATTTTCAAATAGGGATTCGCTTGCTTTTTTTATTCATAATTTGGAATTATTTATAAATTTTATAACTAAACCTTTAATGAAATTTTTTAATATAAATTACGAAGAGGCTTATTCGATAATAGAAAATGCAAGAGCGACTTATATACATAAATATAACGATATAATTAAACTTCAAGATTCTATAGCGAAAATAAATTTTAAAATATCGGAATATAAAAGCAAAGGACTTTGGACTGTTCATTTGGCGAGCAAAAAACAAAACGGAATAAAAAAACTTCAGGCGATAAAACTTAATGTTCCGCATTCTTTTATAGCGAAACTTTTTAATATAAGCGTCAATGCGGTTACGAAAATTATAAATAAAATAAAAAAAGAATTAAAAGAAAATTTTAAAAGCAATTTTAATGATGAATTTTAATAATTGGCGGAGTTTATTTAAATATGAATAATGAAAAATATGATAAAGAAATTATAAAATATGTAGACGGATTTAAAGTATCCGAAGAATTTTTAAATGAACTTGAAAATAATTTGGAACTTCAAACAAAAGTAAATAATTTAAAATCAGATTTATTTATTATGGAAAATATAAAAGATTCGGAAATGTTCGACATAACGGAAAAAAAATCCGAGATTAAAATAAAAAATAATATAATAGAATCGATGTCTTTTTTCTTAAAAATGAAACCGCTTGCTTCAAGGGGTGACAATAATGACAATGACGAAATATATATTTTTAATAATATAGAAATCAATAAAAACGATAAAGAATATTATTTAAATATTAGAGATATAAAAAATTATTGCATTATAGAATATGGTAAAAAAGAAGAATATAATAAAGAAAAAATAGTAAACATATCGGGCAAAAAAGACAATTATTCTATGGAATTAAAAAACGGAAACTATAATATAAAAGTCGATGGCTTTGAATCAAATATAAATATAGAATGAAATAAATAATAAAATAATTTTTGGATTTAAAATGAAAGATATATGCAAATGGGCTAAAAGCGAAATTGAAATAAAATATCATAACGAAGAATGGTGTCGTATTTGTCATGACGAAAGAAAATTATTTGAAATGCTTATACTCGAAGGAATGCAAGCTGGATTAAGTTGGAAATGCGTTTTAAATAAAAGAGAAAATATGAGAGAGGCTTTCGATAATTTCGATTATAACAAAATAGCAAAATATAGTTCTAAAAAAATTGAAAAACTTTTAAATAATAAAGGAATAATCAGAAACAAAAGAAAATTAAACGCTTTAATAATAAATGCAAGTAAATTTATAGAAGTTCAAAAAGAATTCGGAAGCTTCGATAAATATATTTGGAGTTTTACTAAAGGAAAAAGAATAGACAATAAATTAAAACCATCCGACAAATTGCCTGCAAGAAACGAACTGTCGGATTTGATAAGTAAAGATTTGATTAAAAGAGGATTTAAATTTACGGGAAGCGTTATAATTTACAGTTATCTGCAAGGCATAGGAATAATTAACGACCATACCGTAAACTGCAAGTTTTATAATAAAAAGTAAAAATAAAGTCATAATAAAGCCATAATTTAAACAAATACTTGATAAAATAATTAAAAATGTTATTATAGCTATATTTATATTTACAAAATATTATATAATGAAATAATATGAATGTAGAATTTTTACTGAACGCCAAATTTGATAATAAACGAGTTATTCCTATTCGAGATAGATTATTTAAAGCGATAGTGTCGTCTTTAAATGAAATTAGCATAAATCCACTTATAATGATGTCTGAATATTCGATAATAGAAAACGAAAACACTTTAATATATTCGTTTCATCCAACTTCCGACCCAATGTATTTTGAATATAAGGAAGATACTTTATTTGTAACTGTAAGCACGGGAACTTTTGGAGCTGGTTATCATAAATTTATTATTAATGTTTTGGATAGGATAGCAAGAAGACTCGACATAACATTTGAAGAGAGCGAAGATTATAAAGACCCGAGCGGTTATTTTATCGAGAGAGATTTTAATAAACTCAAAAAATTCTTTATAGATTCTTTAACCGATTATTCAAAAATGCTTTTGGAACATCATGATAAAGGTTTTGGAAATTTTATGATAGCTATGCCTTACGATTATCCTATAATAGAAAAAGAATATTTTGCACTTTCCACTTTGGGATATTGGGGAAAAACTTGGTTTACGGATTTAATCAACG
Source organism: uncultured Brachyspira sp. (assembly GCA_964604385.1). Lineage (GTDB taxonomy): Bacteria > Spirochaetota > Brachyspiria > Brachyspirales > Brachyspiraceae > Brachyspira. Next base: position 740 of record CAZRYV010000106.1, on the reverse strand, counting down.
CTGACGAAGAATATAAAGAAAAATTTGCGGAAGATTTTTTTATTTGGAATAACGAAGAAATGGATTCTCAATTTTGGTTTAAAAGTTTAATAAGTCTTATATGGCTTTATTTTCCGTTTAGAGAAATTATAGACGATAAAGAAAAAAAACTTTATAAAGAAATAATTTATTCTTTTGAAGAAGCTTATAAAAAAGATAACAATTTAAGATATCCTTACAATATTTTAATAAAAGTAGCCGAATATTTAGACGATTATAATTTGGTAAAATTTTTTGAAGAAAATAAAAATAATTTCAAACCAAATATTAATATAGGATTTAGAACGGAGAAAGCGCGATATTCCATAGCGGGCGGATTTACAATCGTTTTGCCTATGCGGATGAATATGAATCGAAGCGATAAGACTTTAGTAGAATTCAGAGATATTAATATTTATATAGCCATGCAAGTTTATACTTTTTCAAACGAAGAAACGGACATCATAATGGATTATGTCATTAAACAAATGGATATAGCAGACGAAGATAAGGGAAAGCCGTTGGATATAAAAATAGAGTCGGATAATATAAAAAATATCGCCTATGAAAAAAAATTGGATAACGAAGATAATATAATAACGGTAGCGGCGGTTACGAATAAATTGGCTTTGCTTATTTGGTTTACCTACAACGGAGATGAAAATAGAGAAATTTGTTTGGATGCCATAAAATCGATAAGAATAGAAGATTGAATTTATTAT
>CAZRYV010000105.1:0-7454 GCA_964604385.1 uncultured Brachyspira sp. | reverse complement strand
ATATAAATTATTTATAAAAGAGGCTTTCTATATATATTTTACCAAAAATATAAAATATAAATCAAATAAAACTATTATTTGAAACATTAACTACGGGAACATTAACATTATTGGAAGCCGTATTATTATTTGAATTTTTATTTACGGATGTAAAAAATAATAATGAAAACGATAAAACAATTATCGCTATAGATAAAGCAAACGAAAGCCTAGCCGAACACATAAAAGAATACAATTTATCATTAGCCATACTCTTTTCGTTAATATCTTTTACGCTTATAATTCTCGCTCTTTGTAAAAGATGATTCCATTCCTTTTCGGGCAAATCTGGCAAATCGAAATAAGATTTTCTTTTTTCGATTCTGTTTTTAAATTGTATCATTTCATGTAATTTCATAAAAGAGTCCTCTCTTTCTCCAATAAAGATTTCATTTTTTTAAGGGCATAAGAATAATTACTTTTTGCCGAATCGCTAGATATTTTAAGTATATTGGCGATTTCTTTATATGAGCAATTTTCATAATACCTTAATATAAATACATCTCTTTGTTTTCCCTTTAATTTTATAGAAGCGTTATATATTTTTTCTTTCAAATATACTCTTTCATATTCTTTTTCTGTATTGTATCTGCTGTCGTCCGTCACTTCTAATTTTTCAAGATAAGGAGACTCTCTTCTATAAGCTTTAGAATACATATTTATAGCCGTATTGCTTATTATTCTATAAAGCCAACCTTTAAAATAGTTTCTCTCTTCGTATCTTCCTATGGCTTTAAAAACGCGTATTAAAACATCCTGCGTTAAATCCATAGCGTCTTCGTAATTATGCATAAAACGATAGGATATATTAAAAATATAACTTTTATATCTAGTTAATAATATATCCAAAGCTTCGTTATTGCCTCTTTTATATTCTTCTATAAGTTCATAATCTTTTAATGATTCTTTTTCTTTTATTTCCATATTAATAATCAACTCCATTTTATCAGTTTCTTTAACATATTTTAAAACAGGACATTTAATAATAATGTAAAATCAAGCCATATAACTTTTATCGTCTTTTTTAGGAATATTAATATTAGATTTTTCAAATATATTGCCCGAATTTACAGTTTCTTTTTTATCAAATACTTCTTCTATATCGACTCTCGTTAAAGTTAAAGAATTTCCTTTTATACCGTCCAAATTAAATAGTATATTAACCATCGCCGTTTCCACTATACTTTTTAAAGCTCTCGCTCCCATATTCATAGTTAAAGCTTTATCAACTATATAATCTATGGCATCTTCGTTTAATATCAATTTTTTCCCTATGCTTTTAAAGAAATCCGTATATTTTTTTATCGGAGACTCTGAAGTTTTAATTAAAATATCTTTTAAATTTTCTTTTGTAAGTTCGTTTAGAGCGACTAATATCGGTATTCTTCCTATAAATTCAGGTATCATACCGTATTTTTCCACATCTTTAACATCAACTTGATTCAATATTTTATCTTTTTGCAATTTATTTTTATTTAAAACCGCATTAGAACCAAATCCGAGTCCGCTTTCTCCTTTTAATCTCGTTTTTATTATATCTTCCAAACCTACGAAAGCGCCTCCAAATATAAATAATATATTTTTTGTATTCATAAGAATTCCATCGCTCGAATGCATCATTCTCCTGTCGCCAAATTCCGGAACTCTTACATCTTCTCCGTTCATCATAGAAAGTAAAGCCTCTTGAACTGCTTTATCGGAAGGATTACCCGTAGTCGACTGATGAGGTTCGGCTTTCGCTATTTTATCGATTTCGTCCAAAAACACTATGCCGTATTGAGCTTTATCCAAATCTCCGTTTGCTTTTCTATATAAATTATAAAGAACAACCTCGACATCGTCTCCGACATATCCCGTTTCTGTTAGAGTAGTAACATCCGCTCTCGAAAACGGAAGCCCCAATATATCTGCCAAAGTTTTTACCAAATAAGTTTTTCCAACTCCGGTAGGACCTATCATAAGTATATTTGACCTAAAAGGTATATCTTTATTTCCGTTTATTCTCAAACAATGCAGATAAGCATGAACGGATAAAGCTTTTTTAGCCTCGTCCTGCCCTATTACTTTTTTATTCAATTCGTTTACTATTTCTCTTGGAGTTAAAATATTAAACTCTTTTGCAGATTTTTTTCGCGCGCCCGTCTTTATATCTATAATCACGGAATTATTTATATTTTCCGTATTGATAATGTCGGATATAATATCGTATTTGTCTTTTTCCAAAAATGCAAAAACCACTTTAGAATTTATAAAAGTTACCAAAGTGTTAGTAACTTCAAGCAAACCTATGCTCGGATAAGGTTCATGCGATAAAGTTAATATTCCCGCCGATATTAATTTGCTTTCGTTTTCAAAATAATGATATTTATTTATATAAATGTCGGAGTCTATCGTAATGAGTTCCAATATTCGTCTAACCGATATTGCAGACATAGAATCTCCATAAATAGTATAAACTATAAGACAATATAATATAAATCTTTCGTCCGTGTTTAATTCTCTCTCTTCGACAAATCTTTCTATATTAAAATTATATTTCTTAAAAGCGGATATTTTTTTCAAATCTATTTTCAAAGAATTTATTAAAATATTTACTTCGTTATTGTTTGTATTTATAGTTTTTTCATTGCTAGAAACAATTTCATCCTCATAGCCTAAAGTTCTGTCTATATTATTCGACAATCTTCTCGTCATATCGTTTTTGTCTGATATAAGATTTAATGTGTAGACTATTTTAGTCACTATATCGAAATAAACTCTAAAAGCCTCTTCTTTGCTCGAATATTCGTTATAATTTATCTTTTTTTTCATTGTTTAATAATTCTCCATTGATTTAATTCATTAACTAGCGCAATCGCCTATTAAATCATATTCGGTATTATGTTTTATATTAACTTTAATAATATCTCCTATTTTTATATTATCAGAATATTTATAAACTTCAACATATCCGTCCACTTCGGGAGCGTCATATTTGCTTCTGCCAATAATTTTATCTTTTTCAATTTTTTCAACCAAAACATCCACAGTTTTTCCAATAAATCTCGATAATCTTTCCTCCGAAACTTCTATGGCTGTTTTCATTAATTTTTCTCTCAAAAATAATTTTCTTTTTTTATTCATTTTTGATTTATTTATAAGCAAAGCGTTGGTTCCGTCCTCTTCTGAATAAGTAAAAACTCCGACTCTATCAATTTTAGCGTTTTTAATAAATTTTAAAAGTTTCTTGAAACTTTCTACGCTCTCTCCCGGAAAACCCACTATAAAAGAACTTCTTATAACGGCATTGTCGTCATAATTTCGTATTTTATCAATCATATTTCTGTAAAATTTATAATCTCTGTTTCCTCTATTCATATCTTTTAATATATTTTTATCGACATGCTGCAAAGGAATATCGAAATAAGGCAAAACTTTATCAATTTTGAAAAAAGCTTCTATTATTTTATCGGTTAAAATAACGGGATTTTGATATAAAACTCTTATCCATTCTATGCCTTTTATTTTTGATAAACTTTCAAGCAAATTGGATAAAGCCAAATTTTTATATAAATCGTAACCGTAATAAGTCGTTTCCTGCGCTATTAAATTAATCTCCTTAACTCCCATTTCGGCATAACCCTGAACTTCTCTCGTTATATCTTCGATTCTGCGACTTCTATGTCCACCTCTAATATTAGGTATAGCGCAAAAACTACAATTTGCATGACAACCATCGCTTATTCTTATATAGGCGCTATGACAACTTCCCGTATTTACTCTGCCCGAATATTCTTTATAATTTATGTTTTCGTCCGCATCATGAAATCCGTCTTTTTCTATTGCGTTTAATATATTATCAAGATTATATATTCCTATTGCAGAATCAACCTCTTTAAACATTTTCAAAAAATTTTCTTTATATCTTTCGCTCATACAACCCGATACGATAAGCCTTTTGCATTTTCCGTATTTTTTATATATCGAATGGTCGAATATAGAATCTATAGACTCTTTTTTGGAATCTTCTATAAAAGCGCATGTATTTATAATTATAATATCCGCTTCTTCGGGAGTATCGATAATATTATATCCTTTATTTTTGACTATGGATAATATATGCTCGCCGTCAACTGTATTTTTTTCGCATCCCAAACTGTGTAAATATATATTATGCAATATGCTTTCCTTTTTTCTTTAAATCTTTCAAATTTAAAATAATTTAAAATAAATAAAAAATAAAATAATAATTAATAAAACAACAATAAAAACTCTATCTTGTATCCGACATAATCAAATTATATTTAGTCGAATCGTTAAGATTCCTAATCCATTTTATAGTTTTATTAACCGTCTCTCCCGCCTCTCCTACTTTTACGATTATTCCATTAACTCTAACCGTAACCTCGCCCGCATTTCCAATAGTAAACATTATGACATCGCTAGCTTCCAAAGATACCGTTCTTCCGCTTAATAAATTTTGAGTTGCAGGAGCGCCCGAATCTATAAAATATCTTAAATAAACGAATCCTTTTGCGGTTATATCTATATTAATATTTGATTTTTCAATATTTTGTTCTATATAAGTCTCTCCGTCAATTACCTGCAAATTAGGTATGGATAAAGTTTGATTTTGAATATTACTTCCAATATCATTGATATCGCTATCTCCATTGCCCGCATTTATCATTTGATTTTCTTCCAATCTTTCCATCTCGACTGTCGCCAAATTATCGTAAATCTCCAATACATTTATCTTAAAATCGTTAATTCCATTTCCGCTCAAATCCAATATTATGGGACTACTTTTTGATAGAGATAAATCCTGCCCGTTAATATTTACATTGATAACATTTCCTATAGAATTAAATACAATATCCGCCGTAATTCCCATAGGTTTAAAATTTATAATATCTCCCGTTTTAACATTTTGAGTAAATTTGCTGCTATTTACTACATCTTTGCCTACCGCTTCGTTTCCTCCGTTATTATTTTTTCTTGAAGATATATTATCGTTTCTATTAAAAAATAAAACTATTACGACTGCGATAACGACTAAAACGGCGAGTATTACTATAATCGTAACTATTGGAATTCTTTTTCTGCTGTTTTTTAATCTATCCAAATCTCTTCTTGTAGCGGTTAATAAATCGGATTCGGGATTACTGATATTGCTCCGTATTTTTGATTTTGATTTATTAAATTCTTCGTTAATCCTTGAAATTGCAACCTTTCTGATTTCTATTTCGGCTTCCTCCGAAGAAGAATCTTTATTTTCATTAATATTTTCTTTATTGTTTATATTATTAACATTCTCGATTTTTTTCGTTTTTGCTTCTTTTTTTAACGATTTTGCATTTTTTTCGTTTTTAGATAAATCCTGTTCAAATTTACCTTCGTTTATTTGTAAACTATATCTTTCTAAAACAAGTTTGGAATCCAAAGATAATTTGTCGCTTAAATTCTTAATGAAACCTTTTATATATATTTCGCCGGGCAATTTGTCGAATTCGTCATCTTCCAAAGCTTTTATATATCGCGATACTATATGAGTTTTCTTTTCAAGCGTCTCTATCGTAAGTCCTTTTTTTTCTCGGGCATTTTTTAATATTTCGCCTATAGTTTCCATATAAATCCTTAAATTAATTATTCGGCATCAAACCGTCTTTTAAAACTTGCATCTCTTCGGGTATTTCTGGCGTAAAAGTTTTTTCCTCGAGCTTTATATTATACCTAATTGAAGTAAATAAATATTCTACGGGAGTATTTATTGTGGATATTCCAAGTATTCTTATAATCATACCGTCTCTATCAACCCATAAATGTATCGTAGGAAATCCCGTTCTGTCAACTCTCGCCTGTTTCGGAGTTAAAAGCATATGATAGGCAAGTCTCGTATCTTCCGCCGTATATAAAGAACTATTATAACCGGCTATATTTAATTCGCTTCCGTCAAAACTGTTTATAGGCTTTAACTCTCTTGCATTATAGAAATTCACATTATATTTTGAAGTTAATCTTGAAACTCCCGCTTTCGTATAAATCGCTCCCGTGTCGCCGTAATTTAAAGTCTGTTCGCTTACTATTTTTTTTTGAGGGAAAATTATCCATAAAGTTTTACCATTGCAATAAATCTGTTGTCCGTTCGTTCCTGCGGAATATTCTAATTTAAATAAATTCGGATTCTTTGAAATCACATCGCCTCGACTTATTCTGCTTCCGTTTCTTTCCACAAAACTTGCATAAAAATTATCGATAGTGGCAAATCTATTTGAAATCATACCAACCACTTTTTCTGGCGTCATTATCTGCGAAAATAAATTTATCTTAAACAAAATAAATAATATAAATATAAAACCAAATTTTCTCATCGTTTTCAACTCTTCAGCGGATTTTAATTAATTCAATAAATATAATTTTCTATCCATATATAATATAATAAAAAATATAAAAAACAATAGCCTATTTATATTAAAGAATTAAAAAGATTAAAACGACTAATAAAAAATAAACGATATCGATAAATTATAATTTTTCTAAATTTTTATCATGAACCAATTTGCATATCAATTTCAAATCGAATAACGACACATATTTAAAATTTCCCATATATTCGTTTTTATTTTTTCCCGCTATATTAATGGAAAAATTTAAAGTATAAGGACCTATATATATCGAAGCGTTATTTATAACTCCGTTCAAATCTATATTGCTGTCTATAAGTATAAATTTTAATCCTACTGCGGATAATTCGGTTATCGTTGCATGCAAAATGCGATTATTTTCATCGTCTCTAAAAACCAAATCGGAATTATCAATGTCGCTTGTAGTCATATATTTTAATTTTTTAGGCTTTAAATTTGCTTTTTCTAATATTGTATTAAATCTCGCCAAAAAATCTTTTTCGTTAAAAGGCTTTAATAAAAAACCTATTACTCCAATTTCAATCATATTCGTCATAAGCTCTTTACTCGCTTCTTCTACATGCGCTATGACATTAACTCCTTTATATCTGTCGTCCTTATATACGGTTTCGACTATGTTTTTTATCTCTTCGTCCCCTTCTTCGATCTCAATAATGGATATATTGAAAGGTCTTTTGCCAAGCGTTCTCAAAACTTTATTTTTATCTTTTAGAGCGACTACATCGTATCCCGCCATAATCAATATTGACATAATGCTATCTCTGATTTGAGGATTCGATTCATAAACCAATATTCTCATAAAAATACCTAAATAAAAATTTAATTTTAATTATATTATAGAAATAATTAAAATCAACGACATTTTATGATATTTTATTATAATTAAGATAATAATAAAAAAAATAAAAAATATGATATAAATGCTTGACAAATTTGAAAATTATCGTATAATCAGCAATTATGATATTAAAATTCTTGTTTAATAATTTATTGACAGTCAACAGTCAACAG
>CAZRYV010000104.1:0-7486 GCA_964604385.1 uncultured Brachyspira sp. | reverse complement strand
ACCGTTTTAATAACGGCGGGTTCTTTAGAGGCGGTTATTACGCCTCTAAAGAACCCGCCGTTATTAAAACGGTTTTGGGAAGTTGTATATCCGTATGCCTTTTTGAAAATAAATTAAAATTCGGCGGTATGAATCATTTTATGCTTCCAGAAATGAGAGAATGGGAGAATCCTGAAGACGATTATAATCATACAAGATACGGACTCTTTGCGATGGAAGTTCTTATTAACGAAATAATAAAATTAGGTGGCAAAAAAGAAAATCTTACTGCAAAAATATTCGGCGGAGGACATGTTCTTACGGGAATGACGAGCAACTTGCTTCAGATTCCGGATAAGAATATCAGATTCGCCAAGAATTTTTTATCGGAAGAAAAAATTCCGATTATAAGCGAAGATATAGGAGGCTCATGGCCCAGAAAAGTGTTTTTTTTCAATACGGAAAATAGAGTTCTTATGAAGAAAATGGAAACTCAAACTAAAGAATTCTCCGTAGAACAAGAAATAAAATACTCTAAAAGTTTACAAAACAAAATTGAAGAGAAATCGGATATTACATTGTTTTAATAAAATTATAAGGATTAATATATGTCTACTAAAATTAAAGTAATGTCTGTCGACGACAGCGCCTTGATTAGGCAACTACTTACAAAAATCGTATCATCCGACCCAGCTTTGGAGATGGTTGGAACGGCGGCTAATCCGATACTTGCCGAAACTAAAATAAAAACCTTAAAACCAGATATTATAACTTTGGATATTGAAATGCCGGAAATGGACGGGATAACTTATTTAAAAAAACTTATGCTTAATAATCCTATTCCCGTTATTATGTTTAGTTCTTTGCTTGAAAAACATAGAGAACTTGCGCTTGATGCTTTGAATATAGGAGCTTTCGATTATGTTATAAAACCTTCTGCAAATGTCAGAGACGGAGTTGAAGAACTTGCTACAGATTTGGTTGAAAAGATAAAAAATGCTTACGCCAACAGGGGAAAATTCTACAAAAAACATGGAATTTCTATGCCTGCGGAAAATAGAGAAACGGTTATACGCTCGTCTTCTATTAGTTTGGAAGCGCCTCAGACTTCGGGATTTAAAATATATCAGAAAAATAACGCCGATATTATGCTTCCTCTCACTCCTTCTAGAGAAGCGCCTTTAGATAAAATAATTTTAATAGGCTCTTCTACGGGCGGCACCGAAGCTTTAGTGGAATGTTTGAAAGATGTTACGCCTTCTGCTCCTCCTATAGTTATTACTCAACATATGCCCGAACATTTTACGACTTCTTTTGCAAAAAGATTAAACAATATTCTAAAAATAGAAGTTATGGAATCCGAAGACGGAATGAGCGTGGGAAGAGGGCAGGCGATTTTATCCCGCGGAGCAAAACATACTATGATTAAAGTAAAAAACGGAAAATATTATGTCGAAGTTAGAGATGGCGAACCTGTGACGAGACATAAACCTTCGGTGGATGTTTTATTTAGAAGCGGAGCGGTTTACGCAAAACATAAGGCTATAGGAATAATTCTTACAGGTATGGGAGATGACGGTGCAAACGGAATGAAAGAGATGCATGACGCAGGAGCTTATAATATAGCTCAAAATGAAGAAACCTGCACGGTATTCGGTATGCCTAAAGAAGCTATAGCGAGAGGCGGAGTCGACGAGATTTTGCCTTTGGATAAAATACTTGCTGCAGCTCTTAAAAAAGCGTAAATTATTATAAATTTATAAAATATTTTGTTTTTATTTTAAACTATTATTATTTTATATTATAAATACATATCTTTATATATTTTAATATAATTCTACCGATTAGATAAAATATAAATTCTAATAAAGTAAAAATTTCAGTAAAATTTAATTTTAACGAATAAAAATTTGATTTTTGTAATTTTTTTGACTATAATATAAGCATAATGCACAAGTTAGCTTTCTATGAATCCGCTTATCTTTTAAGCATCTTTAGAAACTATTTAGATATTAATATTAAACAAATCATTTGTATTAAAAGGAGAGAATATGGGAAAAGTGTATAAACCCGAAAGCATTCGTAATGTAGCCATTTTAGGACATGTCGGAAGCGGAAAAACGACTCTAAACGAAGCTTTGCTTTTCAGGGCGAAATGTATCGATAAGAAAGGCGAAGTTGCAAGAGGAACTACCGTAAGCGATTATACGGACGAAGAGATAAAACATAATATGTCCATTCGCACTTCTTTAAGTTTTATAGAATGGAAAGACAATAAAATTAATTTGCTCGATATTCCGGGTTCGGGCGATTTCAGCGGAGAGATTAATCCCGCTTTGAGAGTGGCAGAATCTTGCATAGTAGTTATAGACGCCGAATTTGGAATACAAATAGAAACCGAAAAACATTGGCAAATGGCTAACAGTTTCAAAAGACCTAGAATTATCTTTATTAATAAAATCGACAAGGATATGATTAATCATAAGGAACTGCTTGAAAAAATAGAACATAATTTTAAAGAGCCTCCTGTGGTTCCGATTCAAATTCCTATGGGAAACGGAAAAGATTTTAAAGGAATAATAGACATTATTTATCATAAAGCTTTTTTCAGAGACGAAAAAGGAAATATTATAGAAAAAGAAATACCCGAAGAATATTACGAGGAATACAGAGCGACAAGAGATAAATTAAAGGAATTGGTATGCGAAGTAGACGATACTTTAACCGAAAGATTTTTATCGGGAGACAAATTTTCGGACGAAGAATATATAGAAGCCCTTACAAAATCAATATTGCAGTATAAAGTGGTTCCAATATTGTTTGGCACTTCCTTAAAAGACATCGGCATGGGAGCGGTATTGGATACTATAATAAGATATATGCCTTCTCCTTCTTATATTCCATCGACTAAAGGAAAAAATCCTATAACTAACGAAGAGGCTGAAAGAACGATATTAGGAAACGACCCTTTTGCAGCTTTCGTATTTAGAACCACTATAGACCAATATGCGGGAAGAATATCATTTTTCAAAGTCCGTTCGGGAAGTATAAAGAGCGGAGATGAAATTTATAATTCGAGGACAGGAAAACGGGAAAAAGTCGCTCATATATATACAGCAAGAGGAAAGAAACAAACGGAAACTGACGAAATAACGGCGGGAGATATAGGAGTTTTGGCTAAATTATCCGATTGTAAAACTGCAGATACAATAAGCTCGCCATCGTCTCCTTTCCAATTTGAAAATTTAAAAATTCCGCAACCGATATTTTTTACCGCTATAAAAATATTGAAAAACGATGTTAAAGCTATGGAAGTATTGGAAACCATATCGCAGGAAGATTTGACTTTTAATGTGGAATTTGACGGCGAAACAAAAGAAACCATAATAAAGGCTATGGGAGATTTGCAAGTTAAATTAGCTTTGGAGAGAGTGATAGCGTTGACTAAAGCGGAAATAGAGCAGAGCGTTCCGAGAGTCGCATATAGAGAAACTATAAGAAAGAAATCGCAGGCTCAATATAGGCATAAAAAACAGTCGGGCGGAAGCGGACAGTTCGGCGAAGTGCATTTGGAAGTTGAACCTCTTCCTAGAGATGGAGGATACGAATTCATTAATGACATATTTGGAGGAGCGATACCTAAACAGTATATACCCGGAGTCGAAAAGGGAGTTCAGGACGCTTTGCAACAAGGACCTTTGGGAAAATATCCTATGGTTGATATTAAAGTGAGAGTTTATGACGGAAAATATCATGATGTCGATTCAAACGAATTGTCTTTTAGAATAGCAGGTTCTATGGCGGCAAAGGAGGCTTTTAAAAATGCTTCTCCCGTTTTATTAGAGCCTATTATGAAAGTTATAGTATATGTTCCCGAAGAGTTTACGGGTTCTATAATGAATGAACTTACGGGAAAAAGGGGGAAAATATTGGGTATGGAGGCGGCTTCCAATACTGTGCAGATGATTAAAGCGGAAGTGCCTTTATCGGAAATGCTTACTTATTCCATAGAAATGAAGGCGTCCACTTCGGGCAGAGGAACTTTTGAAATGGAACATTCGCATTATCAAGAGCTTACGGGTCCTTTGGCGGATAAAGTTATAGAAGAGAGAAAAATTTTATTGGAGGCTTTGGCTTAAATAACTAAAATTGAAAATTTATATAAAAAATTTGATATTTTTTATATAGTATAGTATAATAATAAAATACTTAAATAGGAGACTATATGCTCAAAATAATTGACAAAATAATAAAAGAACATGTATTTGAAGGTTTAGAATCAAAAGACAAGGAATCGCTATTTAAAACTTTAAGCGAAAAAATAGCTTCGATTTCTTCTCCGTCAGCGGATGCAATTTTTGACGCTTTCAAAAAAAGAGAAAACGAATACACGACAAATATAGGAAACGGAGTCGCCGTGCCTCATGGAAGAATTCAAGGCTACGGAAAAACGGACATATTCGTAGGTTTTCTTAAAGATGAAATTAATTACGATTCGGATTCGGATGAAAAAACTCCCGTTAAATTGGTATTTGCAATACTTTCGGACCTTGAAAATCCTCAAGATTACCTTTTGAATTTGTCTCAAATATTTTTCTTGGTAAATCAGAAAGAAATACTTGAAAAAGTGATGGAAACCAAGAGTTATGAAGAACTTCAAAAAGTTTTGGACGCTTTCAAAAAATTGGACGAAAAATTTGAAGCGGAAAAACAAATTAAATTTTTAATAGAATTGGAAAGAGCCGATATACAAATTAAGGCATACGAGCTTTACAGTTCCACTCACTCTCAACAAAAATCGGATTTGGTTTTGGAAGAGTATAAAAAATATAAAGACACTATTTTAAGTAAAATAGATGTCGCCGTTTTGGAAAATTATAAAAGAATTAAAGAGAGCAAGGGCGAGGCTTTGGCTAAAATTGACAATTATAAATGCAGTGCTTGTAATGTGGCTATACCAAAAATGACGGTTAATGAAGTGAGAAGACAAAATCAAATAATAATGTGTTTCCATTGTGGAAGAATATTATTTACTACAGATTAATTTATCAGTAAATCGTTAATGAAAAATAATAATTTTATAAAGACGGCTAAAAAGAATTGTATTATATTTTTCTTTTTAGCTTTCTTTTATGTTTCATGTTCACCGAATAAACCGAGTTCGGGTATAGAAGATTTTTATAATTATCCTAATCCTTTCAAACCGAGAGAAAGTTATACCACTTATAAAGTTTCAATAAAAAGCGGAGAGATAACAAGCGCTAAAATAGATATTTATTCTAAAGCGGGCGATTTGCTCGACAGTAAAGATTTAACTATTAATGCTTCGGATAAAAAAATAGCGAATTGTTTATGGGCGGGATTGGATAAAAACGGAAACTATCTTCCCGCCGGAGTTTATATTGCAAAAATAACGGTAAAGGATAATCAGGATGCCACTTTTATAGGGGAGTTTAATACTTTGATAAGATAATTTTTATAAAATTAGTATTGACTTTTTATATTTTAAGTATAGAATAAATTAATAATTATGAATATTATAATGCTTTTTTATGAAAAATATCATGTTCCCATATGAATGTTTGCAATAGGCGGTTCGTCTATATTTTTTAATATTATTTTAATTTATTTTTATTTTACATTTTACAAGGAGTTTAAAATGCAAAAGTTATGTTTTTTGCTTATATTTTTTATTTTGATTTCATGCGGTTCTTCTCAACAATCTAGTGATAATATAGATATACAAATAATAACTATGGCTATCCATGAGAAAGAATTAAATGTCATGAGAGATATACTCTCAAAAAATGGTTTTAATCCAAAAATAAATATGCTTCCAGATTATGCCAGCTTTATAGGAACTTTAAATGCTAATAATTATGATATTGCTATCAATAGTTGGAACACTATAACAGGAAATCCAGATTATGCAGTAAGGTCTTTGTTTATAAGTGATGGAGATTATAATTATTCAAAAATATCTAATGATAAACTGGATAATCTTATAGAAAGAGCTTCTATTGAAGATTTGGAAAAGTCTAAATTAACTTATAACGAAATAGAAAAAGTTATTATAGATGAAAATGCTTATATTATCCCTCTATATATTAGGGTAAAAACTCAGGCTTTTAATAAAAAAATATTAGACGAGAATACTATTAAAATATATAAAAAGGCGTCTTTAAATATAAGTGAAATGTCTTTTGTAGATAAAAATAAAAATGATACTGAACCATTATATGCTAGTCAGACATTATCAACTTTGACTTCTTTAGACCCCATAAAAGGAAATGACGGTTCTATCAATTTAATAAATAATCAATTGTATGTTAGAATAGTAAATCTCACAACAAATGACCAAATCACTACAAGAGATTCTTTATCATATAATTATGCCATAGCTCAAGGAAATAAAGATTATTATTTTATTTTAAGAGACGATGTTTATTTTGCTAAAGTAGAAAATAGAAAGGCAGTAAATTCTGGCGAGCGAGTAGGGGCAAGCGATGTTGTATTTTCATTAAATAGAGCTAAAGATAGAAACAGTGTTCCTAATCATAGAACTTATAGTTTGCATAGCAGTATGGAGAAAATATCTATAGTGACGGATATAAATGAATTAAAGAATACTAAAACAGAAAATAGCGATGTTTACACAGAGCTTTCGAAAAATTTGCCAACTCCAATAAATTTATTAACTTCTATAAGTTCACAAGCGGATAATAAGAGGGGTGTTTATCAGGTTGTAAAAATAACTACGATAAAGCCTTTTCCTCAAGTATTAAATTATCTAGCACATCAATCGGCTGGAATAGTAAGTGAGAAGCAAATAAAGAAGATTAATACTTATAAAGTTGAGAGTTATGACCCTAAAACGGATATAGCTTATGGCGACGAATCTACAATAACAGAAGGCTTAAATTATAATAATAGTTTAGTAACTAGCGGACAATATATAGCGATTTATAAGAATGATTATGAGATAGTATTGGAAAGGAATCCTGCTTTTATGAATGATACTGAATATTATCCTAATATAAAAACTGTAACTATAAAATTTATTAGGGATTTAGACGCTGCGGTTTCGGCTTTAAGGAGCGGAGATGTATATATATTATATGATATTGTTCCAGACAAATTAAATGTTATAGAGGCTGATGCCAATTTAGTTCTTCAAAAGATTCCAAGTAACGCTCTTATATTTGCGTTTATAAATATGTCGGATGGGCATATAACCTCCGATGTAAATATTAGAAAAGCTATTCTATATTCTATAAATCAAGATGCATTTATAGCGGTTAATGATAATTATGGTTATAGAGCATATACGACTATTAGCCCTATAATAGATACTGGAAATATACTTAATCAAGATAAAGAAAAAGTTAAAGAATATTTAAAAATTTATGAAGAAAATAAATAAAGTATTTTTTTATGAAAAATAATATAAATTATATTTTATATATAGTTTTTTATAAAATTAGTATTGACTTTTTATATTTTAAGT
>CAZRYV010000103.1:4952-7512 GCA_964604385.1 uncultured Brachyspira sp. | reverse complement strand
ATCTAAATAAAAGGAGGAATAAGATATTTTATGATAAATCGCTAAATAATAGTTGAAAATATTGATGATAATGAATAATAATAAAATAATTAAGAGAGGATAAAAAATGACAAGTTTAGAAAATATTAATGCAGAAGGTAAAAGACAGTTAGATAATAGCTGAAATTGAAAAACATATTGATAAAATAAAAAATGAATTTGAGAATGCTAATTTAACTAAAATAGAAAAAGAATTAGACGAACAAAAAAGCGATATAGCGAAAAAACATTTGGAAGTTGCAATAGTCGGATGTATCAACGCGGGCAAATCAACATTTATTAATTCGTTTTTTCAAGAAAATATAGCCTCAATGGATGTAACTCCAGAAACGGCTTCGCTTACAAAATTTACATATTCCGAAACCAATAATTTAACCATTAGTTTTTATAAAGAAAACGAATGGGAAGAACTTTGGAAAAGCGTAGAAGAATCCGACTCGGATAAAAATCAAAGCGTAAATCAAAGCGTATTTAAAAGAGAATTTGAAAATTTAAATGCCAATTCTATTAAAAACGAATACATAAATAGAGAAGAATTATTTATTACTTGTGGAAATATGTCGGAATTAATAGATAGAGTTGCGGAATATACCTCTAAAAAAAGTGCAAAACATTATTTTGTTAAAGAGATAACCGTAGGATTAAATAATAAAAAATTGCCAAAAGATATAGTTTTTGTGGATACGCCGGGATTAAACGATGTCGTTAAATACCGTTCAGAAATTACCGAAGACTATATTAGAAAGGCAAATGCGGTTTTAGTTTGCGTTGAATCGTCAAGGTTGACAAAACAAGAGCTTACCACCATTTTGGAAGTTTTTGAAAATGTCGGTAAAAATGTCGATAGAGTATTAATATTAGGAACTAAATTAGACACACTTAACGAACCTAAAAAAGAATGGGAAAAACAGAAAAAACAATGGATAAATTATTTAATATATAAATATAAAGATGAAAATATAATGAACGAGAATATATTGGGCGTGTCGTCTTTTGTAGATATGAAACTATCCGAAATAGAAAAAGAAAATTCTATTGACGAAAATTCTATAGATATAATTAAAAAATTTGCAAGAAGTTTTGATATTAATTTGGAAATAGATATATCTAAATTAGACAATCATGAAAGTTTAAATAAAGCGTATATATCGGCGATAAAATCAAATATTTCAAATATTAGAAAGCACACCAATATAAATAATATTAATCGAATATTGGATAATAATATATTGTCAAAATCGAGCGAAATAATCATTGACGGTTTTAAAAGGTCATTTTCTAATATAATTACTGATATAAAAAATGAATTATCTAATTTATATAAAATAAATAATGATGCGAAAGAATCACTCGATATGAATGAAAAAGAAAAAAGAGAATATATCGCAAAGAAAAAAGAGGAAATCGAAGAATTAAAAGAAGGCAAAAATGAAATTAATAAAGCTTTTGAAAAATTAAAATCCGATTGGCTCGAATCAAATGACGAATTGAAAAATGAAATGAGAAAAATGTAAAACTAAAATAAAAGGAGATTAAATATGGCTATACCAAGTATAATATTAGCAGGGGTAAAAATGTTAGGCGGAACTGCAGTAGCGTCTGCCGCACTTAAAGTCGCTGGCGCTATAGGTAAAAAAGTTGTTGGATTTTGTAAAAATATTTTCAATAACCGTATCAATAACGCTGTAGAAAATAAACTTAAAAAAGAAAATATACAACAAACGGCTAAAGAGGTAGCAGATATGGGAGCATTTGATAAACAAACGGCATCTCAAGAACAAATTCTAAATTTTGATAAATCTTTGGATAACATAAGAGAAGAATATTATCAAAAATTATATAAAATAGAAACTTCTACTATAAATTCCAGTAGAGAGATATTGAACGAAATTACAAAAATAATAGAAAATGAGTTTAAACCAAAAGGTATAGAAATTAATATTGATTCTATAAAATATAAATTTGAGAATTCGATTAATTTGTTTAAAAATTCATTTTCAATAGGAGTTATAAGACATATCGCTCTTTCAGATAATGAAATGGAAAGGATTTTAAAAATAAGAGATTATAATAAAAGACAAAAAGATATAAACAATTATATTAATAAATTTGTAAAAGAGGCTACTGAAGAATATTGCTCTAATTTGGATAATATTACAAACGAATCTTTAAAAATAATCGGCGACACGGTTAATGATTATCTTAATAATACTGAAAGCGGTATTAAAACCATAACCGAAGAAATAGAAAATAATGAGAAATTAAACATTAAAGAGATAGAAACCAAAAGAAAAGAATACGAAAATAAAGCAAAATTATTGGAAGAGTTTCTTAATATTTTAGATTAAAAATTAATCTATTCGTAAAATTAAATATCAAGAATTCGTAGATTTAATTGGCAAAAATAATCTTAAACTACGAATTCTTAAATATTATACTAAATTTTATGAGATTTATAAGAAGTTGTAGCTTAAATGAAAAATAGGAGGAATTAAATATGGCTATATCGACTGTGGTTAAA
>CAZRYV010000103.1:0-4852 GCA_964604385.1 uncultured Brachyspira sp. | reverse complement strand
ATTGTTTATAATAATTGTTTATAATATTGGTAATTTTTTTAAATTTCATGTATAATATAAATTGGTTTTAGGATTTATGAGAATTAGAAAAATACTATCTATTAATCAAAGTCTAAAAGCAATTAAAATATAATTTAAAGGAGGTTTCATTATGTATAAGCTACAATTGGCTAAAAATCGTTCTATTCTATACCGCCATAATGAATTAAAACATAAAAATTAAAGCAAAAAATAAAAAACATAAAATAAAAAGTTTTTGTAGAATTGATTATAGCACAATCATTTTTATATAAACAATTTATACAAGCCATAAATTAAGGAGGGAAAAAGAAAATGGTAGAGTTAGAGAAAAAATTAAGAGAGTTCAAAGAAGGATATCAAAGGCATTCATTGTTAACGGATAATTATGGTATCGTTTTGTATACGGATAAAGATTATTATATTATATATGAATTCTTTGAAGACGAAGATAAATTTATTATAGAAGATGGAAGTAAAGTAGCCGTTATTCAAAATACTTTTGTATTAACTTGCGAGAGATTTGAAAGTTTTGGCGAGCAAAAAAAGTTTGAATTGGTAAATCTTGAAGAGAAAGAGAAATTTAAACAGTTTCCAACTATATTAATGGATTGGGAAGAATTTAACGCTTTACGCCCGCATTTATTTTATAAGAATAACGAGCTTCTTAAAGATATTTTTGAATTTAAACCCGATAGCGGGGAGAAAATTCATAGATGTGGTAATTGCGGATATCCTTATTTTCAATCTTGGAATTTATTTGAATATAAGGGCGGAACGGAAGGTATAAACGCAGAATCAATGTTAAGTAATAATTCTATAGCTTGCGCTTGTTGTGGTAGAATTGTAAAAAATCCAGCGTTATATATGGGGGGATTATGATTAAAGAAACTAAAAAAGAAAAAGTTGAATCTAAAACTATTATTAAATTAGTTAAATTCTTTTGTAAATTGGTATTTAAAGAAAAAATAGATTATAGCGATATAGGAAATCTATTATAATGATAATAATATAAAGTAATATAAAAATAATATAATAAAATATAAATTTATTTAAAGGAGATAAACAAATGATAGAAAATGAAATAGAATTAGAAAATGAAATAAATGATATAGATATAGATGATGATGTAGATACTATTAGGGTAATGTTTAGATGTATAGCTATTCCAAAAGAAAACTATAAGAAAGCTAAAAAGTTATATGTCAAACGCAAAGAGTTTAAAAAAATTAAACCGATAGGCGAAGTTGATGATTTGCTTAAATTACCGTTGGATTCTAAATGGTATTTGTATAAAAGAAGGATATTTATATTTAGGAAATATCAGAAAATTGCTTCTTTTATTATTACCAAATATAAAGTTTATAACCCATTAATTGCATGCGGTGGTTCATATCATGTCGGACGCTTTTTTAGGTTAGGAAGGAAGCATGAGAAAGATAAAATTTGTAGTCTTGATTCTGAATTACCTTCGGATATCGCTTATAAAAAAATATTAAAAATTATAAATAAACATAAATTATTAGAGGAAAATAGAACAATAAGGATTATATGGTGTGATTAAAATCTTTTAGTATTTACTAGCTTACGCTATTTATTATTATATTTTTTATTATATTTTTAATTAACTATTATGGAGGCATTATGGATATTAAAATAGTTTGTAATATTGTGTCAAGTATTTTATCGACTATGCTTGAGAAAAAAGTATTATTTAATGTTGTAGACAATTTAATCGAAGTCTATATCAATGGTATAGGCGGTTGTAAATTGGAGATTACAAAAGATAAAAATATAAAGGTGCATGAATTTGATATCTCCGAGAAATTGGTTGAATTAATAAAACAGAGTATTGTGTCGTATCTGAAATAAAAATAAAAACCAAATAAAACAAATATAAAATATAATATAAAAAGAATAAAAAAATAATAAATAATAATAATTAGGGAAATAAAATGGAATTGGATAGCGAAAAAATTAAAACATTTAAAAATTTTTATCAAAATTTAAGATTAGGAATTGATGGAGATTTAAATAAAGCTTTAGCAAGATATTCAAAACAAGGAGATAATCCAGACGAATCTGTATTTTATATGGAACATTTTGACAACCTAGACGAAGAGTTAGATTTAGTTCCAAGATTATTAAGATTAGATGTTGGCTATTTTAATTTATATATGGTTAGAGACGAAGATTATAAAAATTTATTTAAATTTGGTATGTTTGATTATTGTTATCATTATGTGGATATATTTTATTATTATAATTTTTGTTCCTATTTATATCCCCCAAAAGAGTGCCGAAAATATCGGATAATTTATTTGCAGAATTGGTTGAATATTCAAAAGAAAGGGAGGAGCGACTTTTTAAAAAATAAATTGCTATATTGTAAAAAATATTTTTTAATGATAAAATCGTTAATACGAAAATAAATATTCACAATAATGGGGAAGCTATGAAGTTTAGATGTTTTAAAAAGGATATAGTAAAATCAATTGGAGTTACTGAAAATGTCGTAGAGGGAAAGGTAATCTATAATATAGAAAGCAATGTTCTTTTTCATCTCTCTGGCAATATGCTTACATTAACCGCCACAGACGGTTCGGTTTGGGCAAGAAGCAGAATAATATTGGACGATTGCGAAGGCGAAGGTTCGGTTGCAATATACGCAAAAAAAATAAGTTCCATATTAAAAGAAATGCCCGAAGGTTTGATAACTATAAATGTTGAAGAAAACGAAAAAATAAATATAGAATCCGAAAACGGAAAAATAAAACACTTAATAATCGGCATGAAGGCGGATGATTTTCCACAATATCCCGAAAGCGAAGAAAATATAAGTTATATAATGCTTCCAACAAAAGAATTGGTTACTATGATTAATAAAACCATAACTTCTATAGCTAAAGAACCTTTTAAACCCGCTTTAAGAGGAATATGCTTTGAAAAAACAGATTCAAAATTTGTAGCCGTTGCAACAGACGGAAGAAGAATGGCTATAATAGAGAGAGAATTTGACGGAATACAAGGCGGTTCTTTTTCAATAATAATAGAGCCTAAAGTTTTAAATGAAATACTCGTTACGGCAAATTATGACGAAGTGGAACAAGTAAAAATGGGAGTGGACGGACAGCAAGTTTATTTTCAAGTTGGAAAATACGATTTCGTTTCAAGTCTCATCGAAGGAAAATATCCAAATTTCAGACAGGTTATACCGAAAGAATTTTCTTATAGTTTTAGAGTTAATAAAAACGATTTGCTTGACGCTATAAGAAGAATAGTTCCTATGATTAACGATGTTCGCTCAAAAAGAATGATATTAAATATTTCCGAAGAATCGCTTAAAGTTAAAGGAATAAATCAAGAAATGGGAGAATCCGTAGAAGAAATAGATATAAAATATTCGGGAGAAGATAATTCCGTAGCTTATAATTACACTTATATACAGGATGTTATTAAACAGATAGATTCCGAAATAGTCACTTTTATGGTAAATAAAGATTCTAGTCCAACTATGATAAAGGAAATAGAAAGAGACGACTATTATTTTATTATCATGCCTATGAGCATAGCCGAAGAATAAATTAAATATTTTTAGTTTTTATTTTTATTTATTTATTTTTTGAATAATTTGCATAAAATGAAAAATAATACTAACTTGGAAAATAAAGATTTAAATATAAATAATAGAAATTTAAATAGATGGCGTTTGATACTTGGAAATTTTGCCGAAGATAATTTGGAAATTGACGGCGAATATTCGGAAATTGATGAAACTTTAAATTTTTTATACGACAG
Organism: uncultured Brachyspira sp.; assembly: GCA_964604385.1. Classification (GTDB taxonomy): domain Bacteria; phylum Spirochaetota; class Brachyspiria; order Brachyspirales; family Brachyspiraceae; genus Brachyspira. The sequence goes on along the minus strand of CAZRYV010000103.1, from coordinate 1,036 downwards.
AGAATATTCCGAAAATAACGGATATCATTTAAATAATTTAGACAATTTGTATGATTTAAACGATTCAAAAAAACGATTCGGAAAAGAAAAAAGCGTTCTAACCGTTCCAAAATGGATTTCAAAAGTTAAAAAATTATTTCCAAAAGAAACTGTAGAAATAATGCAAAAACAGGCTTTAGAAAAATATAAATTAACAGAAATTTTAATGGACGAAAATATACTTAAAGAAATCGAACCAAATATAGAACTTTTAAAAAATATTCTTGTTTTCAAAGATACGATGAGCAAAAGTGTCAAAAAATTAGCATACGATATAGTAAAAAAAATAGTGGAAGATATTAAAAAGAAAATGGAAATCGAAATAAAAAAAGCGTTTTACGGAAAGAAACTTCCAAATTCCGCAACGGCAAATAAAATATTTAAAAATCTCGATATAAAAAAAACTATAAGACATAATCTAAAAAACTATAATTATAAAGATAAAAAATTTTTCGTGGATAAATTATATTTCAATCAAAATATAAAAAAATATAATACTTGGAATATAATAATACTTATAGACGAAAGCGGCTCTATGCTTAACTCGGTTATTTATTCGTCCATTATGGCTTCCATATTTGCAAATCTGCCTTATCTGTCCGTCAAACTTATAATATTCGATGTTTCCGTAGTTGATTTAAGCGAATATATAAAAGAACCTATTGATATTTTATTTAAAGTGCAATTAGGCGGAGGAACGGATATACCGCTGGCTTTGGAATATGCAAAAAAAATAATAACCGCTCCAGATAAAACAATCGTTCTTCTTATAAGCGATTTATTCGACAGCAACGATTATAAGTTTATGTATAAAAGCGCAAAAGATATAATAGAATCCGGTTGCAAATTATTCGTTTTAACCGCTTTAGATTATAATTTAAATATTGGTTATGATAAAGAAGCCGCAAGACATTTTTCAAAAATAGGAGCGAAAGTTGGAGCATTAACTCCCGATAAACTTTCAAAATGGATTAGTGAGATAATATTTTAATTTTTT
>CAZRYV010000102.1:5548-7558 GCA_964604385.1 uncultured Brachyspira sp. | reverse complement strand
AGTAAAAAGTCAATATAAAAGATAATATTATAAATATTTCTTTAATTCATTTTCCATTAATTTAATCGTTTTATTTAAAGTATTTTCTTCTAAAGGCTTAAAATTTTTATGTATAGGTTTATTAATATTTCTTTCGCCTTTTAATAAAGTTATTATATTTAAATCGACATCTTCAAAATAACTCATTATAGAATGCGTGGATTTTGAACCGTATATAGTTTCGGGCAAATCGGAATAATCTCCGCCCAACTGACTTTATAATTGAAATAAATAACAGGATATATTGGGAAAAATAGTTTTTAGCAAATGAAAGTCTATTAAAATTCTTTTAATCATAGCGTTTTCTGTATATGCTTTGCATTCTATTCCAATAACAAATTCATTGTCTATAAATATATGTTTATCAACGCTCAAACCGTAATAATAATGTTTTATATTATCCGTTATATATTTTTGAACTTCCTTATTTTTAATATTTTTTATATAACTTTCTTTTATTGGAAGTTTAATTTTTTCAGAATTTATTTCTAATCTATTTTTATTACCGTTTAAATTATTCCAAGCAATTTTTATAATTTCTTCAGTTATATGTTCTTGTAATTTTCCTTTAACGCTTCTTATAACTCCGCCATAAGCTCTAATACTTTGTTTGGAAGCGTCTTTATCTATAACTTTAACTACGCTGTTATAATCTTGTATAATATCTTTTACGGAATACATATTTTATTTTGCCTCTAAATCAAACAAATCTTTTATTTCTTTCAGCCTGTTTTCGGCAGTTTTACAATATTCGTCCGATATATCTATACCTATAAATTTCCTATTTAATTGTTTAGCAACTTTTGTAGTAGTTCCAGCTCCATTAAAAGGGGCAAGAACAATATCATTTTTATACGAAAATAATTTAAGCAATCTTTTCACCAATTCTTCGGGAAACATAGCATCATGATTATATTTTTTCATGTTTCGTTCGGGAGCTATACTCCATCTACCATAAACCCATTTTTTAAACTCTTCCGACTCTATATCTATATTATTTTTATCGCCTTCTTTTTTTAAAGAATTTTTGCAAAATATTTCCACAAACTCCCAAGAATATTTTAAATATGGCGAAGACGGACTTTTCCAACTTCCCCAAGTGCAATATTTACAATTATAATTATTCTTCTCCCAAATTATTTCGCCTTTCCAAATCAATCCTTCTTTTAAGAAAAAATTACTAATTAAATGATGAGTTGGGATATAATCGGAATACATAGGCTGAACATTTATAATGATTCTGCCGCTATCTTTTAGAACTCTTATACATTCCCTAAAAATATTAAATAATTTATCAAAATAATCTTCCCAAATATTAACATCGTTCGTATTCTCATAATTTATACCAAAATTGTAAGGCGGAGAAGTTAATACAATATCGATACAATTATCGGGAAATTTTTTTATAAGTTCCAAAGAATCAGCACAATGAATTTTATTTATAAATGTTTTATTAAGTTCATTATTTGTATTTTTGAATTCTTTTTTATAATATTCGTAAGCCAATCTTTTTTTACTGTTTTCTTTTTTATTTTTTACTTTCTTCTCTTTATTAAAACTTTTAAAAACTATTTTTCCATTAGAACTTGAAAAAGAACGAATTTTATATAATTCTTCGATAGTTTTTTGTATTAAAGGATTATATTTTATGGTTTCGAGTAATTTTATATCTACCGTATCGAAATTAAGTATAATATTGGTTTTATCGGTAAAAGTGTCTATTCCTGAAGAATTAAGTAAAGGCAGAGCTTTTTTTATATCGTTAACATTATAAATATTTTCTATTTTTAAAGTTTTATATTCTTGCATATTGTTTATTATAAATTTAAAATAATTAAAAAACAAGCAAAATATTTTTAGATAAACTATATTCAAAATTTTTCACAAATGCATAAATTTACAACTATTTAACTTCATTGACTTTTTTCAATTTCATTTTATAATTTTATTATGATTATAAAAGTTTTGCAT
>CAZRYV010000102.1:0-5448 GCA_964604385.1 uncultured Brachyspira sp. | reverse complement strand
AATTCAATTCAATTCAATTCAATTCGCTAAAATTTTGTCGTAATCTTTTAACTTTTAAATCACATTATGTTTACTCATTAAACATTTATTCTTTATATTCTTTCGGGAGAAATTTATGCAAAAAAATAATATAAAAAATATTTCACATGAATTATTAAATAAATGCAGAAAATTAATCGGTAAAAAATTTGATAAAAATCATATTGAAAAAATTGAAAGTAAAGATAATTTTATAAAAGCGTTAATAAAAGGTGAAAATTTTAACATATTCTACAATATGCTTTCAGATAATATTTCAAGAATTCTTTTTAAAAAAGCTGTAATATATCGGTATATGCTATCGTTTTATCCAAAAGCTTTTGGAGCAAATCATTTTGGTATAGAAATATCATCATCTTATCTCAAAGCTTTTGAAATTATAAAAAATTCTATAAACTTTATTTTAAAATATAGCGTAGTTAATATTTATTATTGGATTTTCAAAAGAATATTATTTTTAATAGAAAGATTTAAATACCCTTTGGAAATAGAAGTTTTTACGGCTTTTTACATATTTGGGCTAAAGCAATATGATATAAAAAATATCTTTGAAGTAAAAAATAGTGCGATAGTATTCGACATAGGAGCTTGGAAAGGAGACACGGCTTATTTCTTTTCAAAAAAATGTTCCGATAACGCTAAAATATACGCTTTTGAACCTGATAATTATGCATACGATATATTGGAAAAAGTTAAAAACAAATATAAATTAAATAATGTGATTATAAAAAATATTCTATTTTCAAATACAAAAAAAGAAATCGATTTTGTTTCGATGATTAAAAATATTCCGACAGTAAAGAAAAACGCCATTACTATAGATAAATTTGTTGAAGAAAATAACATAGAAAAAATAGATTATATAAAAATGGATGTCGAAGGAGAAGAAAAAAATATATTGGAAGGAGCGATAAAAACTATAAAAAAATTCAAACCTCATTTGGCGATTGCAATTTATCATGGAGGAAAATTATTTATGGAAGATTTTTACGATGTCCCAATTTTTATAAAAAATATTATCAACGAAGATTACGAATATTATATAAGAACTTTTACGCCTTGGTGCGGCGAAACTATTCTTTTTTGCAAACCTAAAAATTAATTTTTTAATATATTTTCTATATTATTATACATTCTCAATATTTAATATTCAATCGATAAAATAGATTTGAAAAAAATCAAAATTTATTATATAATTACTGTTAATAAAAATCAGGAGTAATAATTTATGCTCGATTATGTTATAAGAAGATTATTTATATCCATTTTAACTTTATTTGTTATAATAACGATAACATTTTTTTTGATGCATACGGTTCCGGGAGGACCTTTCGTGGGAGAAAAACCTTTAAGCAAGGTTGCATTGGAAAATTTAAATAGAAAATACGGACTTGACAAACCTTTAATAGTTCAATATGGCAATTATCTTAAAAATGCGATTAAGGGAGATTTGGTAACTTCATTGACTAAAATCGGACAATCAGTTTCGGGAACTATAAAAAGAGCTTTTCCCGTTTCGTTCAGACTCGGAATTTTCAGTATGTTTATATCGACAACAATAGGAGTTTTATTTGGAATAATAGCGGCTTTAAGGCATGGAAAAGTTATAGACAGAGTCGTGATGGTTGCGGCAACTTTAGGAATAGCCGTTCCGAGTTTCGTTGTCGCCACAGTTTCCATTATTATATTTTCCGTTCAATTAAGATTACTTCCCGCTTACGGTTTCGATTCTTTTAGTCAATATATAATGCCGGGATTCGCCTTAAGTTTCAGTTCTTTAAGTTTTATGGCAAGATTAATGCGAAGTTCTATGCTCGATGTTATCCATCAGGATTATATTAAAACCGCAAGAGCAAAGGGAGTGAGAAGAGGATTTATAATATTCAAACATGCTTTAAGAAATGCGATTATTCCAATCGTTACTTATATAGGACCTTTATCTGCGGGAATATTAACGGGTTCTTTCGTGGTGGAAAAAATATTTAATATTCCGGGCTTGGGAAGATATTTCGTTGAAAGCATTACTCAAAGAGATTATCCCACGATACTTGGAGTTACAATATTCTACGGGGCTTTTTTAATAGCTATGAATTTTTTGGTAGATTTATCTTACGGAATAATAGACCCTAGAATTAAAATACAGGAATAATTTTTTATATAATAAATTTAAATTAATTTTTAAAAGGCAATAAAATGGAAATATTGGATAAATCATTATTTGAAAAAGCTACCGAAAAAGAAAAATCGTCAGCCGAAGTTCAAAGAGAAAGCGTTACCTATTGGCAAGATGCATATAGAAGATTCAAAAAAAATAAAGTGGCTTTAATTTCTATAATAATAATAGCGATTATAGCGATACTATCAATATTTGTCCCAATTTTTTCGGAATACGGATACGCTCAAATAAACAGAGGAGTAGAAAACAGTTTGCCGACATTTGAACATCCTTTTGGCACCGACACTTTGGGAAGAGATTTGCTCGTTCGATGTATGATAGGGGCAAGAATCTCTCTTTTAATCGGAATAGTTTCAGCGACTTTAGTAGTTATAATAGGAATAGTTTACGGTTCCATATCGGGTTATTTTGGCGGAATGCTCGACAATATTATGATGCGAATAGTTGATATTATAAGCGCAGTCCCTACCCTTTTGGTTGTCGTTTTGCTTTCAGTTGTCTTAAAAGCTCCGATGGATAAATTATTTTTACAAAACGAATCTTTAAGGTCAATCGGACTTTTGGGACCGGGTTTATTTAGCATATTTATAGTAATATCTTTATTATATTGGACTAATATGGCAAGAATGACGAGAGGGCAAATTTTGGCTTTGAAAGGACAAGAATTTATAACCGCTGCAAGAGCTTTAGGAACTCCTCATTTAAGAATAATATTTAAACATTTGGTTCCAAACGCTATGGGAGCGATTATAGTTTCCGCTATGGTGCAAATTCCGAACGCTATATTTGTTGAGGCTTTTTTAAGTTTTTTGGGACTCGGCGTAAGCGCTCCGATGGTTTCGCTCGGTTCTTTAACTTCATATGCCGTAAGCGGAGTTTATTCCTATCCGTATCAATTGCTATTTCCCGCAGCTTTGATTAGCGTTATAATTTTATGTTTTAATTTGGCGGGAGACGGTTTAAGGGACGCTTTGGACCCGCGAATGAAAAATAGATAAAAATATTGATGAAAATATTATGAAAGATAAAATAATTAAGGAAATTAAATGAACAATAATTTAAATAGTTTATTGGAAGTTAAAAATTTAAGCGTGTCTTTCTTTACTCCATCGGGCGAGGTTAAAGCGGTTAATAATATATCTTATAAACTTGATAAATCTAAAGTATTGGGAATAGTCGGGGAATCAGGAAGCGGAAAAAGTGTGTCGGCATATTCGATTATGGGACTTATAGACGAGCCGGGAAAGATAACAAACGGAGAGATACTTTTTGAAGGAAAGGATTTAATAAAACTTTCGGAACATGAAAAAAGAAAAATCAGAGGAGATGCAATCTCGATGATATTTCAAGACCCTATGACATGTTTAAATCCCGTATACACAATAGGAAATCAACTAATGGAAGCTCTTACCACTCATCAAAAGATTAGTAAAGCGGCGGCGATAAACAGAATCGTAGAACTTTTAACTTTAGTTGGAATAAACGAACCTAAAAGAAGAATCGGACAATATCCTCATGAACTTTCAGGCGGAATGCGTCAGAGAGTTATGATAGCGATGGCTTTGGCGGGCGACCCTCAAATACTTATAGCGGACGAACCTACTACCGCTCTCGATGTTACCATACAAGCGCAGATACTAGAACTTATAAAAGATATACAGAAAAAAATTCAAATGTCGGTTATTTTAATTACTCATGATTTCGGAATAGTCGCAGATATGGCGGACGATATTATAGTTATGTATGGAGGCGGAATAGTCGAACGAGGAACGGTTTTCGATATATTCGAACGCCCTAAACATCCTTACACTTTGGGACTTTTGAAATCGCTTCCGAGAATAGACATTAAACAAGACAGATTAATCCCAATAGAAGGAACGCCGATAGATTTATTAAATATGAAAGCGGGATGTCCTTTCAGCACGAGATGTGAAGAGTGCATGAAAGTATGTATAGACAATAAACCGCCGATTGTTCAGTTTGAGGACGGGCATTTTTCGGCTTGTTGGCTTCATCAAATGCCTAAATAATAAAAAATATAAAGTTTGAAAAATTAGATAAAAAATTAAATAAAAAAAATTAAAATAAAGATTATTAAGCGAGAATTTTTAATGAATAATTTAACAAAACCATTAATAGAAGTTCAAGATTTGAAACAACATTTTAAGATAAAGGGCGGACTATTTGGCAGAGCGACTCAAACGGTTAAAGCCGTGGATGGAGTTTCTTTTACGATATACAGAGGAGAGACTTTCGGATTAGTCGGAGAATCAGGAAGCGGTAAAACTACTTTGGGAAGAACCTTACTTCATCTCTATAACCCTACAAGCGGAAAAATATTTTTTGACGGAGAAGAAATTAATAAGGAAAATTATAGAAATTACGCCAAAAAGATGCAAATAATTTTTCAAGACCCTTACGCATCGCTTAATCCTCGAATGACTGTCGAAGATATAATAGGCGAAGCTTTGGATGTTCATAAATTATATTCTACCAAAAAAGAAAGAAGAGATAAAATAATAGAACTTCTTAAACTTGTCGGACTTAACGCCGAGCAAGCGCAAAGATATCCGCATGAATTTTCGGGCGGACAGAGACAGAGAATAGGAATCGCAAGAGCTTTGGCGGTTAGCCCCGAATTCATAGTCTGCGATGAACCCGTGTCGGCGTTGGATGTGTCGATTCAAGCTCAAATTATAAATATGCTTTACGATATGCAAAAAGACATGAAACTTACTTATCTTTTTATAGCACATGATTTGGCGGTAGTTCGTCAATTATCAAAAAGAATAGCGGTTATGTATTTGGGAAATGTGGTTGAACTCACAGACAGCGAATCTTTATATAATCATTCGCTCCATCCTTATACTCAATCTTTAATTTCGGCGATTCCGATTTCAGAACCTTCGATTGCCAAAACAAAACAGAGAATAATTCTTTCGGGCGAAATACCCTCCCCTATCAATCCGCCTTCGGGATGCAAATTTAGAACGAGATGCCCAAAAGCGGAAGCGATATGTTCAGAAAAAGTTCCCGAGTTTAGAGAAATAGAATCGGGACATTTTTGCGCATGCCATTTCGTATGATTATTTTATTATTCTTAATAAATTTTTCAATAATTTTTTATAGTTGAATTTTTATTTTCTACAATATAATAATATATATTTATAAAATTATTAAAGGAGTTTTTAATGAATATCAAATTAATAAATATTTTTTCCGTAATATTAATA
>CAZRYV010000101.1:1269-7569 GCA_964604385.1 uncultured Brachyspira sp. | reverse complement strand
ATTAAAAACTCTTCGCCTCCGTATCTAACCGCAATATCGCTTTTTCTTAAAATATTGTCATGCGGATTATTTAAAATCATTCCAAGTTCATGCAAGATAAAATTTCCGCAATTATGCCCGTATATATCGTTTACATTTTTAAAATGGTCTAAATCCATAAATATTATAGAGATGCTATAGTTATATCTTATCGCTCTTTCAACTTCTTCTTCTATCACTTTATTAAAATATCTCACATTATATAATCCCGTGCGAGCGTCTATAGTCGATTGAGCGTTTAATGTGTCTATTTCTTTTATCAGATTTTTTATAACATTGTCTTTTTCTATGGAAGATTTTTCTTCTATGAGACTTATATTTAAACCCACATTTCTTATTTTTAATTTAATAATCGATTCGTATAAATCGTATATGGTTAAAGTTCCGATAGGATGATTTTTATCGTCTATAATTACTATATATTCCAATTTGTTTTTAAGCATAGAATCAAATACTTTATCCAAATCATCGTCAGGATATATGGATATAAAATCCTTACTCATAAAAAAAGAAGCTTCTTTATTTAAAATTTCCTTATCCTTTTTTACGGTTTTTTTAGAAAGCTGCTTAAAAATGCCTTCCGATAATTGACGATAATCTATTATTCCGATTAATTTATTCGATTCGTTCACTACGGCTAATATTTTAATATTTTCTTTATTTAAAATTTTGATTAATTCCGATAAAGGAATATTCTTTTTTACGGTTTTAATGATATTTTCCATAGAAGATTTAACGATATTCTTATACATCAAATAAAGCCTTTAACAATGTATTAACATATTATTTTATAATATTTTTAATTTTTTTCAATATTAAATATTTTCAATTTTTTGTAAATTAATGTATAATATGCTTCAGATATCCGAAAATTTAAGTAACACTTTTTGGAAAATATAAATAAGGTTTTTATATGGGTTTTAAAAATAAGATTCTCGTTTTAGTAATTATAGTAATAATCTTGGCATTACTGCCCGCTATTTTTATAAATACAAAATCCAACGAAAAGGTTTTTTACGAATCTGCGATGGTTTTGTCGGAAAATTATTTTTACGACTTAAATTATGCCTTCAATTCTATATTTTCTTCGAGCAAAGCGGGAGCCGTAGCGCTTTCGGATATAGCGAGTTTATCCTACGATTTATATTCTAGCGGAAATATAGGCAATGTATCGGAAAATTTTAAAAATATTATTCTAAAATTTCATCAATCCCAAATCGATTTACCTTATATTATAGGAAACGGAATATATTTCGAGCCGACTATTATAGCTTCAAATATAAATTTAAGCGGATTATATTCTATTTATTTATACGATTTAAACGATATAAATGAAACGGAAGAACAATCAAAATCGACTATCGGAGAGAAATTAAACGAAAATAGAAGCTATATTCAAGAAGAATTTTATAAAATAGCGATGCCGGAAGAATGGAATAGAGAGACAAGAAGACAAAGAAATGTTTATTATTCGATTCCATATTCTAAAGAAATTCATAAAAATCAAAAAGTTATTTCCGTATCGTCTCCAATATATTCTGAAATTAACGGCAATGTGGGAGTTTCGATTACAGATATTTCGTTAGATATGATTTATCAGACTATTCAGACTATGGCAAATATCGTAAAAGACAATAAATTTACTCCTATAATTTTTGACAATAGAAACGGAAATATAATTTTTCATAAAGATGCGGAATATCTATTAAAAAATATCTCCGAAATTCCAATAGCAAAATATATTTCTGAAAATATAAGTTTTTATACAAATTCAAGAACGATTGAAAATTATAATATCGATGGAAAAAATTACGCTTTATTCGTCAGACAGATTGAAAATTATAATTTATTAATGTTTGTTCCGCAAAGTTATTTTTACGGAGGGTTAAATACAATTAACGGAATTTTGATTCTAATTTTAATAGCGGCGGTTTTTTTAATAATCGTTATTTTAAAAATATTCATTCCAATATATTTAAAACCTTTAAAGAAAATATCCTCGGAACTCGAAGAAGGCGTATTAAATCGCAACATATTTATGAGCGTAAGTAAAATAAAGTCAAAAGACGAATTGGGAGATATAAGCAATTGGATAAATATATATCAATATATGGTTCAATATTTATTTTCTATAGGAAACAAAACTTTATCATTATCAAAAGAGCAGCAAGATTCCATTAAAGATAAAATAGACAATGTTTCAAAAATATCAAATTCTATGGTTAAATCATCCGAATCGATAGTCGATAATATAGTAAAACAAGAAAGCAAAATTAAAGATGTGGAAAGCGGCTATTTGGAAATATACGAAACTATAAATACAAATTTGTCCGATTTAACTTCGATAAATGATATGGCAAAAAATCTTCAGGAAAAAATAGATTATCAACTAGAAAGTTTTGACAAAATCAATTCGGGGGCTTTAAATATACAGTTAGATGTAGATAAAGTTTCAGCGGCTATGTCAAGAATAAAAGAAGAAACTAAAGATGTTATAGATTTGTCAAAAAGCAGTAAAGACAGAATATTAAAAGCGGAAAATTCGGTAAAAAATATAATCGTTTTAATGCGTGGAATTACCGATTTCGTAAATTCCACCATAGATACATCGCAGCAAACTAATATGCTCGCTATGAATGCGGCTATCGAAGCGGCGCATGCGGGAGAACAAGGCAAAGGATTCAGCATTATTTCGGAAGAGATAAGAAAATTGGCGGTTATGACGAATATGCAATCGGAAAATGCAATATCCATAATCAGAAATTTGGAAAAGCAATTTAATTTAGTAGTATCCGATATTGACGAAAGAATTCTGACGGTAGAAAATATACTTTATAAAGCTCAAACTTTTGAAGAAAGTATGGATAATTTAAAGAAAATTGCCGATGAAAAATCCATATCTTCCAAAGAAATAACTTTGTCTATAACCAATTTATATTATACGGTTAAAGATATTAGAGAACAATATACTTTATTACATAATAAAATATCATCCGATTTAAATGAATTTGTAAAATTGTCTGAATTGTCAAATAAAAATGACGAAGCGGTTAAACTCGTAGCCGAAAACGCAGACGATATAGTGGAAAAAACGAGAAGCGTCAGAGAAAATATAATAAATATAAATAATATTGTAAACGATATCGAGGAAATTTCAAAAGTCAAAGGCGAGTCGGTTGACAATTTAGAAAAAGAATCTTTTAATTATTCCGTTATGGATTTTGAAGATGTAATAAAAAATAAAGTAAAAATAGGAGACGAAGCCTACGCAAAATTTCAATTTATAAAAGAAATGCATAACTTTATTATAGACAAATTAGGCAAAGATAACTTTAATAAATTATTGGAACAAATATCGGAAGATTCAAAATTGATATACGGCGATATTAAGAGAGCAAAATATATAAAAAGTTTCGCTTTATCTTCCGCATTCTTTATCCCGATAAAAGCGATTAATGACGAATTTTATAAAGATTCAAAAAATGCTATTACCGACAAGGCTAAATACGATTTTAATAAATTTAGTCCTTTTAAGAAATTTTCAATTAGATTAATGGGAAGAAAATCTTTATCCAAAGTAATTATTAAATTGAGCAAAAAATTATTTAAAAATATAAATATAGAAATAGTTAAATTGGACAGAAAAAAAGTTATTTATCATTTGTCATATTTTCCAAATTACGATTGGACGATTGAAAAATATTATTATGAAATGATTGGAAATATATTCAGACAAAAATACCCGAACTCTTCGGAAGTAAAAATTACGCAATCTATAAAAGGCGGATATATTTACACGGAATACATAGCCACTTGGTAATTCATTTGATAAATTTAATAAAATTTTTAATTCTTTTTATCCTATTTCCGATAATCTAAAAGTATTAAAAACTTCTTTAAAATTTATTCTTAAATAAAGAGCAAAAAAGAAACAAAGGAATATTTATGAATATAATCGACAGATACGATTTAAATATGGGAAACGCCAATTTAACGAAATTAGAAAACGCAAGAAAAAAATATCAAAACGAAACATCTTCTAAATTTTCTTTATCTTTTCCAAACGAAGAAACTATCGAAAAAATCGACAAAAACAAAGAGTTTGAAAAAAGGCGTTTGAGGGAAGTTTCGGAAGATTTTGAAGCTCTTATGATTAATCAAATGCTTAAAGAAATGCGAAAAACCGTAAATAAAAGCGATTTGATAAACGGCGGAATGGCTGAACAAATTTTTGAAGATATGCTTTATGACGAATATTCAAAAGAATTTTCAAAGACAAAAACTTTCGGACTTTCGGATATTATATACAATCAATTAGAAAAGTATATATAAAAAATTTTTAATATTTCAATAAAGCTTATAATAGTGTGATATATATTAAAGCATAATAGAATCTTAATATTTTATTATGCTTTTATTTTATATTATCGTCTGTTTTAAGAACGCTAATAAATGCATCCTGCGGTATTTCGACATTTCCGATTGACTTCATTCTTTTTTTTCCTTCTTTTTGTTTCTCGAGCAATTTTCTCTTTCTTGTAATATCGCCTCCATAACATTTAGCCGTAACATTTTTTCTGAGGGCACTTATATTTTCTCTCGCTATTATTCTTCCGCCGATTGCAGCTTGTAATGGTATTTGAAACATATGTCTTGGTATGAGATATTTTAATTTTTCTATTATTTGTCTTCCTCTAGTTTCCGCATTGTTTCTATGAGACATAAAAGAGAGAGCGTCTACTACTTCTCCATGAACGAGTATGTCTATTTTTTCAATTTGGCTTTCTCTAAAATCCGAAAAATCATAATCGAACGAAGCGTATCCTCGGGATATAGATTTTAATTTATCGTAAAAATCGTAAACCACCTCTATTAAAGGCAGGTCAAATTTAATCTCGGCTCTTCTATCGTCCAAATAATTTAAAGAAGTTTGAACTCCCCTTCTGTCTATGCATAACGATATAATATTTCCCAAATAATCTGTTGGCACTATTATTAAAGCATGTATAAAAGGTTCGTAACATTTTTCTATATATTGAACCGAAGGAAAATCTGCAGGATTGTCTATAATTTTTTCTTCTCCGTTTGTTAATTTTAATTTTATCTCCACAGACGGACTCGTTATTACAAGATTCAAATTAAATTCTCGCTCCAATCTTTCTTGAACTATCTCCAAATGCAAAAGTCCCAAAAAACCGCATCTATAACCGAATCCCAAAGCTATCGACCTTTCGGGTTCGTATATAAAAGAAGCGTCATTTAATTTTAATTTTTCAAGCGCCTTTTGTAAATTTGTATAATCTTCATCTTCTGCGGGAAATATTCCTGCAAAAACCATAGGCAAAACTTCTTTATATCCTATTAGAGGTTCGCTTGAAGGATTATTTTCTAATGTTATTGTATCTCCAATTTTTATATCCGATATATTTTTTATTCCCGCTATAATATAACCGACTTCTCCGCTTTTTAATTCGTTAGAAGGTTTAAGTCCCAATAATAAAGTTCCGCATTCTTCGACTTCGTAAACGGCTTTACTTTCCATTAAAAGTATTTTATCGCCTTTTTTCACGGAGCCGTCAAAAATTCTCATTATCATAACCGCTCCTCTAAAAGCGTCATAATAAGAATCGAATATTAAAGCTCTCGTTTTAAGATTATTATTATCTTTTGGAGGTGGAATCATTCTAACAACCGCTTCCAATATTTCGTCGATTCCTATGTCGTTTTTTGCGCTTGCCAAAACTATATCGTTTTGATTTACTCCAAATTCTTTTTCCATTTGAGCTTTGCATAATTCTATATTCGCAGCCGGTAAATCTATCTTATTTATAACGGGAACGATTTCCAAATTATTTTCAAAAGCCAAATAAAAATTCGAAATAGTTTGCGCCTCCACTCCTTGCGCCGCATCGACAATAAGAATCGCTCCCTCGCATGCCGCAAGCGAACGGGAGACTTCGTAATTAAAATCGACATGCCCCGGAGTATCGATTAAATTAAAAGTATAAGTTTCTCCGTTTTTTGCTAGATAAGATAATTTTACCGCTTGGCTTTTTATAGTAATCCCACGCTCTCGCTCTATATCCATAGAATCTAGTATCTGAGCTTTCATTTCCCTGCTCGATATAGCCTTCGTATGTTCTATTATTCTATCCGCCAAAGTGCTTTTTCCATGGTCGACATGAGCTATTATGCAGAAATTTCTAATCTTATCGGAATAGGACATTTATAATAATTTCCTTCAATCAAAATCTTTATATT
>CAZRYV010000101.1:0-1169 GCA_964604385.1 uncultured Brachyspira sp. | reverse complement strand
ATTTTTAATATTAAAATAATTATAATGCGGTTGTTAGGTTTTTGCAAATCGTTTTAATTAATTCGACAAATCTCCTACCTGCGCCATTTTCTCCCAATTTATATCGTTCGACATAGGAGACGGAAATGTTTTCCAATTTATATTTTTTTTCGCAACCCAAACTTCTTTAGATTCAAATACTCCGTTTTTTTTCATCCATAAATGAAGTTTATTATAATAAGATTTTTTATAAGCGTAAGTATAATAAAGTTTTTTATTTTCAAATATATATCCTTCCATGAAAGTCACCTTTATCGAAGGATATCCTGAAAAAACGAGCATAAATTTATTAATATAATCGCTATGGCTATATACCGCCATATTATTTGAAATTGCTTTTATAAAATTTAATTTCTTTTTGCCATCTATAATCAGTTCTCCGTCTTTTTGAAAAAATAAAATTTTATCCGATGCAAATTTTTTTTCTTTTATCAAATTAATCCAATCTTTATCGAAAGACGCCGTCCGCTTATTTGTAATAAATAATAAAACCGTAATAACTAATAATATAACCGCTATGATGAATATATATTGCATTATTAATAAAGTTCGCCTGCGTAATCTCCGCTCGCCCAATTGACATCTTCGGGTTGAGGAACGGGATATTTTTTCCAATCGGCATTAGTGTTTGCAATCCATCTATCGTTTGTAAAAGTGGCGTTATCTTCTTTCCAAGCGTCCAATTTTTCTTCATAACTTGGAACATATTTCGAATATCTCGTTATTTTGGCTCCTTCAATTGAATATCCTTCTACCATAATTATCCCCAAACTTGGAGCGTTATCGAAAAATAAACTTATAGGTTTTTGATGCGAATAATAGGCTTGAGATTTTGACCTTGCGCCTAAAAATTTATATTCTTTTATAAGTAAAAAAGGCGACTTGCCCGAAACCAAAACCCAATTTCCTCCGGGAATAGCCTCGTATAAAGCGCCATGCATATCTATCGTTTTTCTGTTGATATGATTAACCCAATTTTTAGAATACTCGCTCGTTCTCGTAATATTTTGAGCGTAAAGAAAATTAATTAAAAGAAAAAATAATAAAATTTTTTTCATGCCAACTCCGTTTTATTTATTCAATATATAAAATATCGTTATATTCTACTATATATTTTATTATCGTCAATC
>CAZRYV010000100.1:0-7816 GCA_964604385.1 uncultured Brachyspira sp. | reverse complement strand
TATTCCGATTAAAGCGTTTTTAGAATCGACTACGGGAATATAAAGCAAATCGTATTTTCTTCCTACCTTTACAGCCTCCTCTTGGTCCGAATAAACCGACAAATATATAATATCGGTATGCATTAAAAATCCAACTTTTTCTTCCGCTTTTGCAAATAATAAATCTTTTAATAAAATATAGCCCAATAATATATCGTTTTTATCGACTACATATATAACCTCGAAAGTTTCAGAATCCTTGCCATATTTTCTGATATATTCCAAAGTTTGTTTAACCGTAAAATCGGGATGAACATCTATATATTCGGGAGTCATTATCCGCCCTACGCTCTCTTCGGGATAACCTAGCAACTGCCTCGCTATATTTAAATCGGTTTCTTTCATTAAAGAAAAAATCTTTTTAGTAATATCGCTTGGAAGTTCTTCGAATAATGAAGTTCTGTCATCGGGACTCATTTCATGAATAAGCTCTTTTAATTCATTGTCACTCATTGACGATATTAAAGATTCCTGTTCATTAGAATCGAGTTCCGAGAAAACATAGGCGGCTTTTTCGGTAGATAATAATCTGAATAATATGATTTTATTTTTATCGTTATCAAGTATCCGTATTATATCGGCTATTTCGGCGGCATGCATATCGGCTAAAGAATATTTTAATTTATCCCATCTTTTATTTTCTATAATGTTAATAATTTCGGTGTATTCTTTATTTTGATTTATCATAAACTGCCCGATTGTAGCATTAATTTTTTATATTTTGATGTATCAATTCTTTAATAATTAATATATAATATATCAAATAAATTCGATATTGATTATATCATTAATTATAAATTATATACTTAAAAGGAGTTATTTCAATATGTCTGAAATAAAAAGAATAGGAATACTTACTAGCGGAGGAGACGCTTCGGGTATGAATCCTGCTATAAGAAGCGTTGTTAGAACGGCTATAGCGAACGGACTTGAAGTTATGGGAATAAGAGAAGGCTATCAAGGGCTTATGTATAACAATGTATATGAAATGAATGCAGGAAGCGTGGGCGGAATCATTAATCATGGAGGAACTATATTATTTTCCGCAAGGTCTCCGGAATTTCAAACCGAAGAAGGAATGAAAAAAGCGGCGGATAATATGAAATATCATGGAATGGAAGCTTTGGTGGTTATAGGCGGAGACGGAACTTATAAAGGAGCTTTGGATTTTGCTAATCATCATCCCGAATTTCCAATAGTTGGAATACCGGGAACTATAGACAACGATATATACGGAACAGATTATACTATAGGATACGATACCGCTGTTAATGTCGCTATGGAGGCGATAGACAAATTAAGGGATACGGCGACAAGTCATGGAAGATGTTTCGTAGTGGAAGTTATGGGAAGACATGCGGGTTATATAGCTTTGGAAGTCGGAATAGCTTCGGGTGCGGAAGATATACTTATACCAGAAACTCCTACCGATATGGATAAAATTGTAGAAGAATTGCAACTTGCCAAAAAGAGAGGAAAAAAATCTTCAATAATAGTCGTAGCAGAAGGAGACGAATCAGGAGGAGCGATGGAAACGGCTAAACATATAGAAGGAAAAACGGGATTCGATACGAGAGTTACCATATTGGGGCATATGCAAAGAGGAGGCTCGCCTACTTCGAGAGAAAGACTTATGGCGGCAAGATTCGGATATATAGCGGTTAAAGCTCTTTTGGAAGGAAGAACGAATGTAGCGGTTGGGATATGGAAAGGAGAATATACTTATACTTCCTTATCGGACGCCGTTAAAAAAGTTCCAAAAATAGACCCTATAGATTTGGAGCTATGCAGAACATTGGCTATATAATTTGAAAATATTAAATAAACTAAATAATTTAAAGGCTATAGTCTTATGATGGAAAGCAAATCAATTTTAGGAATCAGAATAGACAATTTTAATAGCGATTTTGAAGATATTTTAGAAAAAATAAAAGATAAAGAAAATGTATTAATCGTTACTTTGGATATTCATCAATTATTAAAAGTCCGTTCTAATAAAAAATTGAGAGAAACCGTAAATAACGCTACTTTAGTTATAGCGGGACATCATACGATAGCTAAAGGTTATAACTTTATTCACAAAGAAAAATTAAAATATATGCAGGATTTTATATTTTTTTCAAATATATTGTCGTATATTGATAAAACAAAAATGTCTATGTTTTTATTTGGAGACAACGAAAAATATTTCTTTAAGATTTTGCAAAAAATAAAAAAAATATATCCTAATATAAGGCATGTCGGGAATTTGGAAAATCCAAGAAACAAAGAAGAATTGAGAAAAGTTTTTGTAGGATTAAAAAAAATATCTCCCGATATGTTTTTAATATATATGCCTTTCAAAAAATCTCTTTATTGGTTTTCAAACAACAAGGATAATTTAAAAGTAAAATTATGCGTTCCCGTATCGAGACCATTGGACGGTTTTGCGGGAAAAATTAAATCTCCAAATATAAAAACATTGGAAACAAATAAAGAAGAGCTTTTTTATCTAAAGAAAAATATTTTTAGAATATTTCTATATTTTGATTATATATTTTTTTGGATGCTTGTTTTATTTGAAAAATTAACTTTAAAGTTAAAGAAAAAATAAATTATTAAATTTTTTCTTTAACTTTTTATTTAAATCTTTTTATTAAATTTTTTAATCTTAAATTTTTAATTTAAAGTCAATATAGTTTCCTGTAAAGCCGCCATATATTCTTTAGCTCTCGACACATTCGCATTATTCGGATATTGAGAGACAAAAGAATCCAAAGTTTTATACGAATCGTCATATCTACCGACTTTGAAATACGACAAACCTATATAAAGCAAGGCTTCTGCATCCAAAGTGTCGATATTATTATTGTATCTAACTTTATTGTAGAATTCTATCGCTTTATCGTAATTTTTTTCGTTATAGTAGGATTGTCCTATTCTAAATAAAGCGTCTTCTTCATGTTTAGTTCTTGGGAAAAAAGTCGCTATTTTATTATAATACATTCTTGCCTTTGTATAATTTTTTTCTAAAAACGATTTATGCGCCCTTGCTGGAACTTGAATCAAATAAGTTCTAACCACTTCGTCATAATACACGCTCGTTTTGTAATATTGTAAAAATTCTTCATATATTTCAAAAGCCCTGTCATAATCGTTCATATTGAAATAAACTCTCGCTCTTCCCAATACCGCAAGCTCTCCGTTGGCTCTTAAAAAATAACCTAAAGCCTCTCCGTATTTTTTTTGGAAAAATAATTGATAGCCGTATTCCATATTCATAACGGAAGCTATTTCTTTATCCCTTGCTTTTAAATTATTTTGCAATTTAGTCGCTATATAATCATCGAAAGCGTTTTCCAAACGAGCTATATCCGCATAAGTCATTATGGCATTTGTAGAATAGCTTATAAATTCCGGATTTTCTATAATATCCGTAAGTCTTTCTTTAGCCAAATGATATTTTTTTTGTCTTTTTAGAGAATCGGCAACCAAAAAATAAGATTGCACTATATTATCCAAAGGTCTTAATTTTGTATCTATAGATAAATATTCGTTTAAATTGTTTATAGCTTCGTCATAATTGCCCATTTCATAATATCTTTTACCTTTTTGAAAATATCTTTCTGGCGAGGATAGAGAGGACGCTTTTGTAATGAAAACTCCTCCCAAAATGGCAACTATAGTAATAACCGATGCTAAAATCGCTGCATAAACTTTCATAAATCTTCTCCGTTGTTATAAATCGCTTAATACTTGATTAACCCAAAAATTAACCTCTGCGGAATTAATCGACTGTATGCGTCTAAATACATTCAAAGCGTTCTGCTTCTGATTCGTATTCTTATAAGATTTTCCAAGCAGTAAATTAATATTATAATATAAATTTCTATTAACATTTTTCTTAGAAACAGGTTCGAGTAAAGTAATCGCCGTAGAGTAATTTCCTAACTTAAATTGAGCCAAAGCTTTATTATACTCTTGCATATACATATCGTATTCCGTTTGAGCAGGAATCTGATTCTCCATAATATTGTCAATAGTCTCTTTTATAGAATTCGTATTCACGACTCCGTTTATATTTTCGTTAGTATATATATAATCCAAATCGTTAGTATTTCTATTTCTTATAGGATTATTGGAAATATAGTTATCATTCGTTTCAGGTTTTATATATATTTCGGTGGTATTGTAATAATTGGTTTGATTATAATAATTGGTATAATAATTAGTCTGACTATAATAATTGGTTATAGCAAAAATATTCGTCATAATATCGTTAGTTATTGGAAGCAAATTATTCGTCCCGATTACCATCGTGGTGTTGTTTGTGACGATTATATTTGTATTAACGGCATTAGGGTCTTTAAACTCGAAAGAAACCGTATCCACATCGGAGTCGGCTGTATAAAAACCTATATTATCAACATAAGATATTACCGCATAATAATAAGTTCCGTATTTCGGAAGTATATCGAGCATAGAATACGAATTCGCATTATTAGTGGCTTTTACTGAACCTATAACCGTAGCTGTAGTTAAAAGCGGTCTCGATAATATGGGATTATTGCTTCTATATACATAATAGGTTAAATTAGGATGATATATTCCTTGCCATTCAACATATAAAGAATCTTCGCCTATCGCTCTTATCGAGATATTATTCGCCAATCTTTTAGAATTAGGCAAATTAGTAAAAGAATCGTCAAGATTCGCCGAAGTTTGAGAATATAAAATTCCCGATGCAAATACAAACAAAGCCAAACTTACAAACAATTTCGTTTTATAATATGTTTTTAAAAAATTAATTCTATTCATATCAGTTCACCTTTTTTCATTACTATATATATTCGGAATTGGATTATATAAAATTTAGGTTTATTGATTATAGAATAAAATTAAATTTTTTCCATAATTATAGCAACTAAAAAACCTAAACACATAGACAAAACCGTAGCCGCCAACATCGGAACGCTTAAAGAAGTTATATTGGGCCACAAACTTAAAAACGACACAATCAAAATTCCAAGCACAAAACCAAAAAGAATCGCTCTATATTTTTGAATTAAAATAGTTATTAATTTAGATATTGCAAATATTCCTATAACGACTCCTATTCCTAAAAATATTAGAGGATAAATATTGTCAAAATTGGAAAATAAATTTGATACAAAATAAGATATATTTTGATATTCTCCCAAAATCAATAAAAGTAAAGAACCTGATATTCCGGGAATTACCATAGCAATCGCAGCCGCTATTCCGCAGAAGAATAATTTTATACCGTAAAGAAAGGAAAAGTCTCCCGAATATGTGGTTTCTCCCGCAGGCGTATTTATATTAAAATAAACGAAAACAGACATTATAAAAGCGCCCAAAAAGAAAGCGATAAAAACTTTTAAATTATATTTTTCTACTGTTTTTGTTACGAAAGGAAAAGAACCCAATACGAGTCCCACGAAAAATATTTTGGTAGGAATCGGAAAACTTAAAAATAAACGATTAATAATATTCAAAAATAAAAATATTGAAATAATAACTCCCAAGAAAACGGGAATCAATATTTTTAAACTTTCAGCCAAATCTTTCCATCTTAATTTAATCAATGCCGTAGGAAAAGAAGATATAGAATAAGTTAATTTTTCGTAAATTCCCAAAACGAAAGCGATTGTTCCGCCCGATACTCCGGGAATCGCATTCGCTATTCCTATAGCCATGCCTTTTATAAAATACGATAAATAGGCTCTCATAATAATACTCCGATTGAATGATTTTTATTTCTTTATTAAATATTTATCAAATTCAAATATTATTAATTTTTTAATTTTTAATTTTTTTTAATTTTAAAAAATAAAAAACCATGAATAATCATATAATAATTATGCATGGTTTATCAATCAACTTATTACCGCAATTATTTCTACTTCAACTAAAGCGTCCTTTGGTAGAGCTTTTACGGCTACCGTGCTTCTTGCAGGCGGATTATCTTTAAAATACGAAGCATAAACTTCGTTGAAAGATGCAAAATTAGACATATCGCTTAAATAACAAGTGGTTTTAATTATATTTGACATAGTAAGATTTTCCGATTCCAAAAGTCCTTTGATATTTTCCATAACTCTTTCCGTTTGTTTTTTAATGTCGCTTTCCGCCATTTTGCCACTTAAAGGGTCTAAAGGTATTTGTCCCGAAGCAAAAATAAAATTACCGCTTTTAATCGCTTGAGAATAAGGTCCTATCGCTTCAGGCGCTTTGTGAGTTTTAATTATTTTCTTATCCATATTTGTTTCCTTTTTTCTTAATATAATATTTTCTCTTTTTATTTTCTACAATTATAATAGTTTTAAATAAAATATCAAGCGTTAATAAATAAAAAGTAAAATAAAAAATGGTTAGGATATTCTCCTAACCATTTTAAGGCTTTCAACTTTGATATAGCTTTTTATAACTAATTTATTTTATAATTTTTCTACTCTTGTAAGCGTAATTTCGCTCTTAAGTAGCTGCGTATTAAGTCCGTTTCCGTATTTTATTTTTCCCGTTTTTCCGTCTGCAGATATCGTTAAAGTAGCATCGGTTTTATAATTTTGAGATTTAATAGAATAAGAAACTTCGCCAATAGTATATTCAATTTCCCATACAGGATTTTTAATGAAGTTTGCTATTAATTCATCTTCGGTATCATACCAATTGGTTTTCTCTATTCTTGCAGCTCGTATTTTGCCATTTTCGATTTTGAAAATATCTTTTCCGAATTTATCATCATTAACATAAACATTATCGGAAATATACAAATTTTTATCTGCGCCCAATCTTGCATCTCTTGTAAGCGTAATTTCGCTCTTAAATAGCTGCGTATTAAGTCCGTTTCCATATTTTATTTTTCCCGTTTTTCCGTCTGCAGGCATCGTTAAAACTGCATCAGTTTTATAATTTTGAGATTTAATCGAATAAGCAAAAGAGTTGATTGCATATTCGATATCCCATACAGGATTTTTAGCGAAGTTTGCCCTTAATCCTTCTTCGGTATCATACGGATTGGTTTTCTCTATTCTTGCAGCCCATATTTTACCGTTTTCGATTTTGAAAATATCTTTTCCAAACTTTTCGCTATTATTATAAATAGGTTCGGAAATATAGAGTTTTGCATCCGTTTTGTTTTCTGCCACTATTTCATTTTCGGATAAGGATAAAGCCGGATTCTGTTTCGATTTACAAGCGAGAGCAAAAATTGCAACAAATATAATTAAGGCTATAAAGTTGAAAGTTGAAAAAAATTTTTTTGTCATAGTAGACCTCCTGAAAATTTTCTTTCTATAATTCATGATAGGTAATATTAAAAAAATGTCAAGTATTTTTTTGATTTTTTAAAAAATTTTTACTTTATATATTTATTAATTTTAATAATTTCATAATGATTTTAATAAAATATTAGGTTTTCAGCTTTTTTAAAGCCTTTTTAAATAATATAATTTTTCAAATAATTTTATTCGATTAAAATTTGATTTATTTACTATAATGATATAATATGCAAATACTTGATTATTTATTTGATTAATGGGCTTTAGTATGATAAAAAAATATATTCTCAAAAACAGTATTGGAGATGTGGCAGGCTTAATAAAAGAAATATGTGCGGAAATATCGGGTTGCATAGACGAAGCGAATATAAATTTATTTGCAGCGGCGCTATACGAAGTGGCTATAAATGCGATAGAACATGGAAATTTGGGAATATCTAACGAAATGAAAAAAGAATGGATTGAAAAAAGCGTATATCAAGAAAAACTTTCGGAAC
>CAZRYV010000099.1:0-7903 GCA_964604385.1 uncultured Brachyspira sp. | reverse complement strand
ACATTTATTTAAGAACCTAAAACTCCGCTGATTAAGAAAGCCGTAGCGAAAGAAACGATAGCGTAAAGCTCTGGGAATACGGCAACTATAATAGTATTACCGAATACATCATAACCGTTTCCAATCGCTTCAACTCCGTTTGCGCAAACTTTACCTTGATAAATGGCTGAAACTAAACAAGCCAAACCTACCGCAATTCCCGCTCCCAATATGGCAGCTCCTTGGAATATGCTGATATCGGCGGTTAAATAAGGCTGCATGATAAAGAATGCGGCAAATCCGTAAAGTCCTTGCGTTCCCGGAAGAGCGCTTAATACAAGACAGCTACCGAAAGCGTCTTTATTCTTTTTTAACGCTCCAACCGTAGTCATAGCGGAAATGGAAGTTCCTACTGCGCTTCCAACTCCCGATAAACCTACCATTAATCCCGCTCCTATATATCCTAATAAAAGCGCCGTGTTCATTGTAAAACCCATAATAAATCTCCTTTTAGATAAAAATAATAATTTTCTATTTAAATATATTTTTAAACCTATTTTAAGCGGCCTTCTTTAAAGGCTTATATTCTCTTCCTCCGCCTGAAAAACCCACATTATTATAAAATTCGACGAATGTAAGTCTCAAAGGATGCACCATAGCTCCGAGTATATTCAAGGCAAATATGGCAATATGTCCTAAAACCAAAAATACTACCATAATAACGACTCCGACTCCGGGAATTGCCTTAAAACTCGTTCCTATTTGATTTATAACTAAAGCTAATATAGAACCCGAAGCTCCCAAAGCGAATAAACGAATATATGAAAGCGTATCTCCCATTATTCCCGTTGCGGCAAAATAAATGCCAAGTATAGAATTCAATACATCCGGTTTTTTGCCTATATTTGATAATACCGATAAGAATATTACTCCCACAAGCATAAGTATATAATATATAGCGCTAAATTGTTTTATAACTTCCATATTTTGCATATCGCCCAAGAACCATAAAACCAAGCCCGGTATCAGCAAAAGTTTTCCAACCGCTCCCAATATATCTCCTATATCGCTAGTCTTAATTTTGTCTATAACTCCAACAATCAATGCGAAGAATATATGCAAAACTCCAACCAAAAGCGCCGTATTAAACGGAGTTAAAAACCAATTTTCTCTCGTATCTGTAATCAATAAATATTTATTCAAAGTTGCAAACAAAGGAATATCCGTTTTTGAAGAAATCGTCACTCCAAATATGCTTCCTCCGTTTATGATACCCATTATAATCGTGCAGATACCCAAAGTTAAGCCAAGTATTCCGATTCCGCGCATATTCCCTTTTAACACGGTAAATAATCCTAATATAGATATTATAGTTAAAACCAAACCGTATCCCGAATCTCCAAAACAAAAAGAAAAGAATAGAGGATAGAAAACCGCAATCATAGGAGTCAAATCTATTTCAAAATAATTCGGCAATTGGAATAATTTTGTAATAATCTCGTAAGCTCCCGCGTATTTATTGTTTTTAAGCTCTACAGGAACATTGTCTTCCTTTGAAGGTTCTTCCATTATATAGGCTATTTTTTTCTCGTCCAAAAATAATTTAGTTTCAACTTCTCTATCTTTAGGAATGTAAGCCTCTACATAAAGTATTTTTCCTTCCGTAGATTCGCTTGCTATGAAACTTTCTTTAGCCTCTTCAAAATGATTATAAATATTTAAATTCTCTATTTCATCGTCTATAGCTTTTATATAAGTTTGACTTTTGATTATCTCGTTATCGCTATTTTCTATTTCGCCGTTAATTTTTGAAAGTTCTTTATTTATATCTTCGTAAGATTTCGAAGGCATATTAACCATATCGAAAGTTAAATTCTCTTCGGTGTCTTTTTTCTTAAACACTACAAAATAAACTTTTCCGCTTTCTTCTTTTATCGGATATGCGAATATATCTTTCAAAGAATTAAAATCGTATTCGTTAAACTCTCTAATCGTAGACGAATAAAATAATATATTATAATCCGTTTTCTCTTGCAATTCTTTAACTTTATCGAAACTAAAATTACCAAAAGGCGATATAATCGACAATTCCTTTTTTAGAATATCTCTTTCCGCTTTCAATTTATCTACAGTTTGAGAGATAGACAAAATATTATCTACAACTTCGCTCGCTTTTTTTGAAGCATCTTCCGATTTAAAATTAGAAATATCTTTTTTTAGTTTTTTAGCTTCCGACAACGCCGCATTAATTATAGATTTAGCCCTAACAGCATCGTTCTTTTTTGACGCTATATTTTCTATATTTTCGCTCAAAACACCATTAGCTATTTCTATATGAATCAAACCGAGCGAAGCTAAATCGTTTAAAGTTTTTTCCTTATCCTCATGAAAGACAAAGAGAGAGAGTTTTTTCATCTTTCTAATCATAAAGACGCCTCCTTTGCTCTGTTTCTTTCTTTTACTATCTTTTGAGAAGACTTACTCAAATTATCCTCGTCTTCCATATATCTTTTAATTTTTATTATAGCCATTCTATATTCCGGAATTTGAACTTTCTCATAAAGATTAACTTTTTGAGTAGTTTTCTTTCTCGCATAAGCCAAAGCGTTTAATCTAGCTTCCGTCATTTCTATTCTTATTTGAATAGTCATTAATCTTTCAAACATACTAACGGCAAGCCTTATCCAAGAAGGCATATTAAAAAGACTTATCTGTTCTAATGCAAAGTCTATATTTTTTAAGATAGCGACTCTAACTCCCGCAATATTTTTTTGCTCGGAAATAATATTTCTGATTTTTACAATTTGAGGAAATTCAGTCCAAAAACCGTTATAATTTTGATTTTCTTTGACTATTTTCTCGTATTCTTCCTTAAGCAAATCGATTTCGGCGGTAATTTTTCTAACCTCGAGACGAAGGGCGGCTTCTTTACTTTTCAAAGTAGGCAAAGCTTTTTCTCTAATCGAAAGCTGCCTCCTTAAATTTTGCAAAGCCGTTTTATTATATTGAAACTTTAATGCCATTTTATTTACCCTTATATTGGCTTTATTAGCCGATTAACTTGCCCATTTTCCGTATTTTTCAACCAAAGAGTCTTTAACTCCTACTTCCGCTTTACTGAAGTATTTAGCCATAAGTTCCCATCCCGTTTCAAGCATCTCGTCTATTTTTATATTAATGTCTATGGCGAGCAATCTTTCTGAATACTCGTTCGAGAATTTCAAACATCTTTCGTCATATTCCGTCAAATCGAAACCGTTTTCTTTTTTCATTTTAGCGTTAGCCGCATCGGAATAAAGTCGAACCAAAGTATTCATAACGGTAGGATGGTCTTCCCTTGTCTTTTTGCCTATAACCAACTGTTTCAAACGAGAAAGACTTCTGAAAGGGTCGATAATGGTTTTACCTATATCGGAATCTCTTCTCAAATATAATTGTCCTTCGGTAATATATCCCGTATTATCGGGAACGGCATGAGTAATATCTCCTTCGTTAAGCGTGGTAACCGCAATAATGGTTATCGAACCGCCATCAGGGAATTGAGCCGCTTTTTCGTATATTTTTGCAAGGTCTGAATATAAAGAACCCGGCATAGAATCTTTTGAAGGAATTTGGTCCATCTTATTTGAAACTATAGCCAAAGCGTCTGCATAAAGAGTCATATCGGTAAGAAGAACTAAAACTTTTTCCTTATGCTCTACTGCAAAATATTCCGCCGCCGTGCATGCCATATCGGGTATTAAAAGTCGCTCTACCGCAGGGTCGTCCGTAGTGTTTACGAAACATATAATTTTATCCAATGCGCCCGCTTCGGTAAAAGTATTCTTAAATGATAAATAATCGTCATTTGAAAGTCCCATACCGCCCAAAATAATTTTATCCGCTTCCGCTCTAATTGCAACTTGCGCCAAAACGGCGTTATAAGGTTGGTCGGGGTCTGCAAAGAAAGGAATTTTCTGTCCCGTAACCAATGTGTTATTCAAATCTATTCCCGCTATGCCTGTAGCGATAAGTTCGGAAGGCTGTTTTCTTCTAACGGGATTAACGGAAGGTCCACCTATATCTACTTCTTTACCTTCTATTTCCGCTCCTCCGTCTATCGGCTCTCCGTAAGCATTGAAGAATCTTCCCGCAAGAAGTTCGCTTACTTTTAGTCTCGGAGGTCTTCCTAAAAATACGACTTCGGCGTTAGTCGGTATTCCTTCTGTTCCCTGAAACACTTGAAGAGTAACTATATCTCCTATCATTTTTACAACCTGAGCGGGGCGTCCGTCTACTAAAGCCATTTCATCGTTTCCAACATTTTCGGCTCTTAAAGCTACGGTTGCTTTTGTAATTTGAACTAATTTTGTATAAACTTTTTGAAACGCTTTAGGCATGTGCTATACTCCTTTCAGCAAATATTGATTCCATTTCAGCTGTATATTTTTTATGTTCGTCCGATTGATAAACCGAATAATTCATCTGTTTGAAAGCGTTAATGAGTCTTCTAAAATAAGTTCCCACTTCGCTATAATCGTCGAATCTATAATCGGCTTCAACCACCTTCATTACTTGATTTAATAATTCTTTTTGTCTTTCTATAGGACAGTTTTTGTCGACTTTATCGAAAGCGTCCTGCTGTAAAATAACGAAATCTATAAGTTCCGCCTTCCACAGTCTTTGATGATATTCCAAAGGAACGGCATCGTCCCCAAGAATACTGATTTGGTCGCTCGCCTCCTGTCCTTTTCTCGCTATATCTTTCGCTTTGATAACTTTATCGGACCATCCTTTTTCTATATTACTGTCCGAAAATTCAACAAATTCCGGATATTCTATATATTTCGAATAAGAATCCAAAGGGTCAACAGCCGGATATCTCTTACTGTCCGCTCTTTTTTGAGACAAAGCGTAGAAACATCTTGCGGCTTTTCTCGTAGATTCGGTTACAGGCTCTTTCAAATTACCGCCCGCTGGAGATACCGTTCCTATAAATGTAATAGAACCTGTCTCTCCGTTATTCAAATAAACGAATCCCGCTCTAGCGTAGAAACTTGAAATAATAGCAGGCAAGTCTATAGGGAATGCATCCTGTCCGGGCAATTCTTCAAGCCTATTTGACATCTCTCTTAAAGCCTGCGCCCAACGAGAGGTAGAATCGGCAAGAAGAAGAACTTTAAGCCCCATAGAACGATAATATTCCGCCACTGTCATGCCAACATAAACCGAAGCTTCTCGAGCTGCAACGGGCATATTCGAAGTATTACAAATAATAGTCGTTCTTTCCATTAAACTTCTGCCCGTTCTTGGGTCTATAAGTTCGGGGAATTCCGTAAATATTTCCACAACCTCGTTAGCTCTCTCTCCGCAAGCTGTCATTATAATCAAATCGGCATTCGCATTCGTAGCCAAAGCATGCTGAAGAACCGTTTTTCCTGCTCCGAAAGGTCCCGGAATAAAGCCCGTTCCTCCTTCCGTAATAGGATTAAATGTATCTATAGTTCTAACTCCCGTTTCCAACAATTTGAAAGGTCTTGGTTTTTCTCTGAAAGATTTAATCGCAATTTTAACGGGCCAAGTTTGAACCATAGTCACTTCGGTTTTCTCTCCGTTATTGGATTTAACAGTCGCCAAAACATCGGATAAACCATAAGAACCTGAAGAAGCCACGCTTTCCACAGTTCCTTTACCCTCGAATTTGAAAGGAACCATTATTTTATGGTCAATCCATCCCTCTTTAACGGCTCCAATCCAATCTCCCGCTTGAACTTCATCTCCGACTTTTGCTATAGGCGTAAAGTCGTATCTCATTTCTTTATTTTCGGCGAGATTATTATACTTACCTCTTTCTAAAAATACGCCTTGCAATTTGTCAAGGTCATTCTGTAAACCGTCAAAATTTTTACCTAATAGTCCGGGTCCCAATTCGATTTCCAACATCGAACCCGTAAATTCGACGGCATCGCCCAATTTCACGCCTCTGGTCGACTCAAAAACCTGAGCGCTTGCGCTGTTTCCGGCAATCTTAATAACTTCCGCCATTAATCTAGTATTGCCGCCGCATAAGACATAGCATATTTCGTTTTGAGAAACCGGTCCGTCAACCTCTATTGAAATTAGGTTTGATATTATAGCAGTTATTTTACCTTTAGTCATTTCAATCTCCTAATTAAATATACAAACTACATAGCAGTCGCTTCGCTTTTTAAAGAACTCACGAGCGTCTGTAAATGTTTCTTACCTTCTTCTTCATTCCTTCCGTTAATACTAACGGCATAGGTTAAATTTATATAATAAGCGAAAAGATTATCCGTAGTGAAAGATTTAATGGAAGTTACTCTATCCAAAAATTCATTCACCAAAGAACATTCTATATTTTCCATATTGTAAGGGTCGGCTTTATCAGAAGAATTAAAAGTTTCTATAATATTATTTATATATGGAACTTCTTTTCCCAATCCGAAATCCCCCGCTGTAGATTTGGTTAAAGCGTATATTAAAGGATAATCTCCTATTAATTCTTTCGCTATCGCATCGGCGCTGAAACCCAAAGCCCTTCCGTTTAATGCAGCCAATATATTTTTCAAATTACGCATAAATAAAGCGTATTCTCTGATAAATGCATTTCCCGTTCTAATCATTTCCTCATAATAAAGATTCAAAAGATTATTTTCTATATGCCTTATATTTTCCCATTCCACATTTTTATTATCTTCCAAAAATTTAGACATATAATTAGGCAAATTGGAAAGATTGGCGTATTTTTGAATCTCTTCTTTGGAAAAAGCAGAAGGTTCTAAATGGATATTGTAAGGACTGAATAATCCTTTCGACACGGCTATAGCATTCGCCAAATTTTTATTATCGTTCTGATAAATAAAATAATGAAACAGCTTCGCATCTTTACCGCTTAAACTCGACAATATGCTTTGAGTAATTTCATTAATATCATATTTAGCCTTCGAATCGGAGAGTTTTACTTCCGGAAGACTCGATATGAGATAATAATATGCCCCCATACTATCCCCTTATTTGCTAAAAACGACTTCTTCCGTCTTCGCTTTTATAAAATCGCTAAAGAATTCTACAAAATCTTCATCCGTAAATTGCATTTGATAATTTCCACCATCCGGAACGATTTTAAATCCGTTGGAAAGCTTTTTATCAAAATTAATCGTAGCATTCTTTATAGCGCTTTTTATTGATTTTTCAAAAGCAGAATCTATATCGCCTTTTTTGGATTCCGGGAAATAAACGGATATATCGTCCGAAGCTACATCCCATTTTTTTACCACTTCAAGTATCAAATCTTTCAAAAAATTAGTGTCAGCGAAAGCTCCTTTTAAACCGTCTTCCAATACGGAAGCGCTAACCAATTTTTTGATTTTTTGTTTTAAGGCGCTTATAGATTGCTCGCTTGCCATACGAACATCTGTTATGGTATTCTTTTTCAATTCTTCAGCTTTTCTTTCCGCTTCTTTAATAATTTCTTCCGATTTGGCTTCAGCGTCCTTTAATATTTTTTCGGCTTCGCTTTTAGCGTTTGAAATAATTTCATCCGCTTTTTTATTGGATTTTTCAACTCCATCTTGATAAACGCGTTCAAGAAGAGAGTCAAGTTTTTTATCTTCAGCCATAATAACTCCTTAAACTTAATAAAATTGAAAATAAAGATTTATTATTTAATCATATTTTATAAAACAGTTTATAAAAAATTCTAAAAAAAGTCAAGCAAAATTTTAATTTTTTTAATAAAAAATAATATGTATTTACACTCGAATAAATCTAATATTTACTCCGTCATTGCAAAGTTAAATATTTTCTTTACAAAGACAAGTAAAAATTCTCGTTCTTTTTTGTTGCAAAAATTCTTTAAGTCTTTTGTATCGTCATTGCGAGCCTAAGCGTGGCAATCCATTATCAATTAAATTCCACTTTAATA
>CAZRYV010000098.1:0-7981 GCA_964604385.1 uncultured Brachyspira sp. | reverse complement strand
CCCAAAACGAAATATTGATTTTTTTCGATAATGTAGTTTAAATTGTCTTCTTCCGAAAAATTATAAAATTCGTATTCTATAAGATTATTATTTAAATATAATTCTCCATTTGAAATTTCGATTCTGTCGCCTTCATGTCCTATGACTCTTTTTACCAAATTATTTTCGCCTCGCCTAAAAACGATTATATCAAAATTCTTTATTCTGTTAAATAGAAAATTCTTTTTTATAAGCAATATCTCGTCTCCTTCGTAAAAAGTAGGTTCCATAGATTTATTGCTTATAATATAAGTGTCGAAAAAAAATATTCTTATAAATCCCGCTATGAATACGGCTAAAATGGACGCCGAAATTATTTCCACAATATGTTTAATGATTTTTTTATCTTTCATAATATTTTATCATTCTTCTTTAATTATTGATTTCTTCAAATAATCGGATTTTAAAATAAAAATTTCGTTTTCTTTTAAAAATTCTTCTTTTTCTTTTTCCGATTTCAATAAGGTTCTCATCTCGTCTTTTGCATGCCGCATAATCTCACCGTCTTTAACTATATTTCCAATTTTAAAATCGGGTATTCCGCTTTGTTTATCTCCTAAAAACTCCCCCGAGCCTCTTAATTCTAAATCCTTTTGAGCTATTTTAAATCCGTCCGTAGTTTCGCAAATAATATTTATTCTTTCTTTAATAGTATCGTTAAACTCGCTGTGAACGATTAAATAACAGTATCCTAATTTTTCTCCTCTTCCCACTCTTCCTCTTAACTGATGAAGCTGCGAAAGTCCGAATCTCTCCGCTCCTTCTATAAGAATTGTCGTAGCGTTTGGATTATCTATTCCCACTTCGATAACGGTAGTCGAAAATAAAATTTTAATCTCTCCGTTATTAAATCTGTTCATTATATATTCTTTTTCAATATCTTTCATTTTTCCATGTATAATTTCTATTTCCATATCGTAAAAATAATTCGCTTTTGCCCTTTCAAATTCGCTAGTTAAAGTTATAAAATTTGAATCGGTATTTTCTATAAGAGGAAAAACTATATATCCCTGTTCGTTTTTTAATATTCTACTTCTTAAAAATCTATAACAATGGTCTCGCTCGTATAATTCTTTATATTTTGTTAAAACTCCCTTTCTTCCTGCGGGCATACTCTTTATAGTCGACAAATCTAATTCTCCGAATAAAGTTAATGCCAAAGATTGAGGAATCGGAGTAGCCGTCATAAGCAAATAGTCCACATTGTTTCCTTTTGATAAAAGTTTGTTCCTTTGCGCTACGCCGAAACGATGCTGTTCGTCTACTATCGCATAAGACATATTTTTAAATATCACTTCATCATAAAGTATAGAATGAGTTCCTATAAGAATATTGCATTTTCCTTCTCTGAGTCTTTTAAGCAAATAATTTCTTTCGTTTTGACTAACAGAAGAAGTTAATATGTCCGCTTTAACAACATCTTCGAGTCCTGCATTTTTTATGATTCTTTTAAAAGTATAAAAATGCTGTAATGCAAGAATTTCCGTAGGAGCTAAAAACGCCGTTTGAAATCCCGCCTCGCATGGAATCAAAGCGGTTAAAAAAGCGACTATGGTTTTGCCCGCTCCCACATCTCCCTGCAGCAATCTAAACATTTGCATTTTAGAAAATAAATCGTCTTTTATTTCTTCTATTGCTTTATTTTGGTCTTTGGTAAGATTAAAGCCTAAACTTGATTTAACTTTATCAAGCAAATTTGAAGAATTGTATCTTTTTTCTTTGATTAATATATTTGGTCTTCTCTCGCTTAAATGAATGTATTGAAAAGTTAAAAACTCTTCGAATACCAAACTTTCTCTCGCTTCATGCAAAGATTCGAAAGATTTTGGAAAATGCATCTCCATAACGGACGAAACAAAACTTTTAAGTCTATATTTCTTTTTTATACTCGAAGGAATATCGTATTTCATATTTTTTTCAAATGTTATAAGTTCGTTTACTATTAAAGTTCTTAATTTTTTTTGAGAAAGTCCTTCCGTTAAAGGATAGATTGGAACTATTTTGCCGTATGATAAAGAATTTGAAGAAGGTTTTTCAAATTCTGTCATTCTGCATTGAATTTTTCCTCTCGAGCCTCTTACAAATTTTCCCGTTAAATAAAGTTTTTCTCCCAAAGAAACTCCGGCGGGAAGTCTTCCTCCGTAAATCGGAACTTCGCATAAAGTTATTCCGTCTCCCACTATAACCAAAGGCTTTTTCCTAAATTGAAAAGTAAAATTTGAAATGTCTATTACTTCGACATAAACTACGCTGTTTTTATCGCCGTTTAAAACCGCTTCCGATATTTTTAAAGTTTTTGTTCTGTCTTCGTAATCTCTCGGAAAAAAAGTTATCAAATCGTAAAGGGTGAATATATTTTTTTTTGAAAGTATATCGGCGTATTTTAATCCGACTCCTTTGCAATATTTAATATCCTTTTGAAAAATATCCTTGCTGTAATCTTTATAATCGTTATAATTGTTTTTTGACAAATCGATTTTCCCGCATAAATAGTTTTAATAAAGTTTTAACAAATAATTATAATCAAATTTAATAAAAATATAAATATAATTACATTCCGAACATTCCGAGTATAGAAACCAATAAATAATCGGTAATAAGTATTATCATAAAACTATAAACTACGCTTGTTGTCGTAGCCTTGCCGACTCCTTCCGCTCCGCCCGTAGTTCTAAAACCGAAAAAACATGATATAAGCATAACTTCTGCTCCGAATATAGTCGACTTTATCAGACTGCCTATAAAATCTCCAAGCGAAATAACGGCAATAGCTCTATCGAAATAATGCATTGGGTCGCTATGCAAAACAAAAACCGTCACTATAGCGCCTCCCAATATTCCTATAATATCCGCCGACACGGTAAGCATAGGCAAAGATATAACCGCCGCCCAAAATCTTGGAACGGCTACATATTCTATTGGATTGGTATAAAGAGTTTTCAAAGCGTCAAGTTGTTCGCTTACCTGCATAGTTCCTATTTCCGCCGTAACGGAACTTCCCACTCTGCCCGCAAAAATTAAAGCCAAAAGCATTGGCGATAATTCTTTAACCATAGCTTTTCCTACCATAGAGCCTACAAATTGAGATATTCCTTTCAAAACGCTATCCAATACCACGGCAATTTGAAGAGACATAACCATACCCGTGCAGAGAATCGTAACCGAAGCGACTACGAAAGATTCCACTCCCATTCTTATTATTTGGTCGGTTAAAAGTTTTAAAGAAAAAGAAGGTTTAAAAGTGTATTTCAAAACCTGCAAAAATAAATGATTAAATTCTCCCAAAGTGGCAAGAAAATAAACAATCTTATTTTTTACGCCTTTTCTTAATTCGATTTTAAAGTCAAATAATTCCATAATAAAAATAGCCTTTTTAATTTTCTAATTACTATCAGAGTTCGTATAAATATTTTCAAACCTCGTCTGCTCGGCGATAAAATTCAAAGGAAGCCCGTCTATAATAGAACCGTTTCTATGTTTTGCAAGTATTACTTCAACTTGATTGCTTCTCTCGTCTATAACCTCTTCGTCTTCTCTGTTCGGCTTTTGTCTATGCAAAAACATAACCAAATCGGCGTCCTGTTCTATAGAGCCTGATTCCCTCAAATCGGAAAGTCTCGGTTTATCTTGTCTCTGCTCCACCGCTCTAGAAAGCTGCGCCAACGCTATAACGGGGATATTCAATTCTTTTGCAAGCGCCTTTAATCCTCTCGATATATCCGCTATTTCCTGTTCCCTCGTTCCATTTCTTCTCGTTTGAATATTGGAATGTATCAATTGCAAATAATCAACCACTATAAGTTTTAAATCTACGCTTTTTTCATCTTCTTTTTTACTTGCCTTGCTCATTTCTGCAAATTTATATTTCATCTGCCTAGCTTTGCCTCTAATTTCCATTATCGTTAATTGGCTTGAATCGTCTATTAAAAGATTCGCATGAGATAAACTATTAAAAGTCTGTCCCAATTTTGTAAGTTCCTGCCTTTCCAAATCTCCCGAACGAACTCTCGACAAATTTATTCTCGCTTTGCTTGAAATTAATCTTTCAACCAATTGCATCCTGCTCATTTCCAAAGAAAAAAAACCGATTCCAAAATTCATAGTTTCTACATTCGTCATAACATGTTCCACTATATTAAGGGCGAAACTAGTTTTACCAACCGAAGGGCGAGCAGCAAGTATTATTAAATCGGAAGGCTGAAATCCATGTGTCACTTTATCCAATCCCGCAAAACCCGAAGGTACTCCCGTCACGGCGCTTTTATTTTTTTTTCGTTTATCGATAGATTCCAAAGCCTCGTAAAGCAAATCTCTTATATGAATAAAGTCGTTGTCGAGTCTTCTTTGAGTAACTTCAAATATTTTTTTTTCCGCAAAGTCCGCAACTTCTTTCGTTTCGGCATCTTTTGCCTCGTAAGCGGATTTTTGTATATCTTGCGCTGCAAAAATCAAATCTCTAAGTAAAGATTTTTCCGCTATTATTTCCGAATAATATTTTGAATTTTGATAAAAAGGACTTCCGTCTATTATCCTCATCAAATAGGCTTCGTCATTTTGAAAAAGTTTTTCAAATAAACCGTTTTCTTTTAAATATCTTAAAGCGGTTTCGGGATTAACTTCTATATTGCTGTTTTGCATCTCTATAATGCTTTCGTATAAAAGTCGGTTTCTTTCGCTATAAAAATCTTTAGAATTTATTTTTGATAAAGCTATAGATATAGCCTGCGGATTTTGAAGCATAGCCCCCAACAGAGACTCTTCGGCTTCTATCGAGTAAGGCATATTATTCATTTTATACCCGCTATTATTTTTATTTATTCGTCAATCGTATTTTCTTTTGTATTTTCCGATGCCGTTTCTGAATTAATAGCTTCACTAACGGTTTCTTTTTCTTCCGTTAATGATTCTTCTTTGGTTTCGGTTTTGGCGCTTTCGGAAGTTTCCATATTAACCACATTAATTTTTATATTTGCATTGACGCTATGATATAATTTAATTTCGACTTCGTATTCTCCAAGCTCTTTTATATGCTTGTCCATATGAACATCTTTTTTGCTAATGTCTATTTCTTTTTCTTTCAAAGCGTCCACTATGCTCTGCTGACTAACCGAACCGTATAATTTTCCGTTTTCCGCCACTTTAACGGGAATAACCACGCTTATATCAACAATTTTTCCTTTAAGTATTTCGGCTTCCATTTTTCTTTTGGCTCTTTTTTTCTCCAAACTCTTTTGCATTTGAGCCAAAGTTTTTAAATTTCCCTCGTTTTTAATTACGGCTATATTTCTTGGAATAAGATAATTTCTTGCATAACCGTCTTTTACTTTACAAATATCTCCTTCATAACCCAATGATATAAAATCTTTTTTTAAAATAACTTCCATGATTTTCTCCTTGCTCCGTTTGATTAAATTATTTTCTGTTATCGTTTATATTAAATGTTTATTAAAACTATATTATTATATTATATAATAGATAATGCATAATATCAAGCGTCTGTTTTTGATTTATGTTTACCAAATTTAATAATTTTATATTACATAAATATACTTGAAATGTTATCTATATAATAGTATGATATTAAAATCAAAATAATTATGTTAATACGGTGCTGTAAGTGAAAAAAATCAAAAAATTTATAATTAGTGTTTTTATTATAATTTTCATTATATTCGCAATATGCGGAATCGGGCTTGCTTATTTTGTCGGTGGTATTTATCGGAATTGGCTCGACAGAAGAGTCCAAAGTATGTCGATGCTCGAAGAATATTACAACATAATAGTAATAAGAGGAAACGAAAAGAGAATAAGATATTTTAATCCTCTAAACCCTTTCGGCGATTCTCCTCCGACTAGAATATACGATAGAAATAATATATTGATAGGAGAATATATGCCTCCATCCTACGAAGTGGTTAATATAGACGATATTAATCCGCTTTTGGAACAGACTTTGCTTTTAATGGAAGACCAACGGTTTTACTCTCATCATGGAATCAATTATTTTCGTTCGGCTTATCTTGGAATAAAAACCGTTCTATCTAGAAAAATTGTAGGAGGAGGTTCAACACTCACTCAACAGCTTGCAAAATTATTATTTACGAAAAGTGAAAGAACTATAGAAAGAAAATTATTTGAAATGTTTGCGGCAAGAGAGATAGAAGACAAATATACCAAAAAAGAAATTTTAGCT
The DNA here is from genome assembly GCA_964604385.1 of uncultured Brachyspira sp. Classification (GTDB taxonomy): domain Bacteria; phylum Spirochaetota; class Brachyspiria; order Brachyspirales; family Brachyspiraceae; genus Brachyspira. Next base: position 1,749 of record CAZRYV010000098.1, on the reverse strand, counting down.
ATGTATTTTAATACCGTTTATCTTGGAGACGGAAATTACGGATTCGAAGCTGCTGCAAATTATTATTTTCAAAAACCTTTAAGACAATGCAGATTATTGGAATACGCCATATTGGTAGGAATGCTTCCAAATCCAAGTTATTATTCCATAATCAATAATCCCGATAACAGCAGAAGAAAAGTCGAGCAGATTCTGTCGCGACTCGTGAAAAATAATATTATAGATAAAGAAACTATGAGAGGCGAATTGGAATTATTTGACGGAGAATATACGAGCATAAGCAAGCGGGTGAAAGGCTCTCAATGGAAGATGACGGTAAATAGAACGCCATATGTAAACGAATATGTGAGGCAGGAACTTTTAAATTATTTTAATAAAGACGAACTTGCCTTGTCGGGTTTGAGGATATACACCACCGTAAACGAAAGATATTATAGAGCGGCGGATTTGGTAATGAAAGAAAAAATAAGAGGACTTCAAGCTGCGACTTCAAACAGAAGTTATCAGGGGGCTTTGGTTTCGATAGACCCGAAGGACGGCGGAATACTCGCTATGATTGGCGGAGACGGATACACACTGCAAAATCAATTTAATCGGGCGGTGCAGGCTAAACGGCAAATAGGAAGCGCAATAAAACCGTTTATATATTTATACGCTTTTGAAGGCGGCGCTCAACCTTTTTCCACTATGATTGACACTAATTATGCATATCCGCAAGGAACGGGAAAACCTGCTTATTCTCCTAGAAATTATGATAGAAGATATAGAGGCGAAATGACTCTTGAAACTGCTCTTGTAAAGTCTATAAATACTATAGCGGTAAAATTATTAAACGATATAGGATTATCTTATTTTATAGAACATTCAAAAGAATTTTTCGGAGACAACGCTTATATTCCGAACGCTTTATCGATAGGATTAGGAACTATGGAAATGAGTCCTTTGGATTTGGCTTCGGCTTACGGAGCTTTGGCAAATTACGGAATCAGATACGAGCCTTATATAGTCTCTAAAATATTAGATATGGACGGAAAGGAATTGAGCGTTACGGCTTTGGTTGATAGAACTTCCCATAAAATAAGCGGAACTTCCTCTTCTTCCTATTATTTTTTAAACACCACTTTGCAAAAAGTTATAGCTCAAGGAGGAACGGCTTACAGAAGCGCGAGTTCTTATAATTTTAATTATCCTTCTTTTTCGGCAAAAACGGGAACGACAAGCGAACACAGGGACAATTGGTTTGCCGCATATAATGACGAGATAGCGACTATAACTTGGATAGGAAGCGACAGAAACGATGTCTTGCCTAATAATGTTACGGGAGGCGCAACTACGGCATTGGCGACATTTCAGTATTTGAATTATATAACTTCCGAAAATAAAAGAAAATTTAATTGGACTGTTCCTGAAGATGTATTTATAATAGAAATTTGCAACGAATCTGGACTTCCAAGAAATCATACCTGCATAAATACAAATCCTCTCACTGTCGGCGGAAATGTGGATTTAAGCACGCAATGTCCTATAGACCATTTAAGAAGCGGAAGCAGAAGAATTGAAAATGATATAGAAATATTTAACGAAACGAACGACGAAGAAGAATTTTATTATTATACTCCTTTAGACGACTATAATAATTATAAAGATAGAACCAATATTTATTTGCTACCGGAAGAAATTATAGAAGACCCGAGCGTTGGTAATATAAGAAGTTGATAAAAACTAGAGAGAATATTTTAATAATATTCT
>CAZRYV010000097.1:0-8023 GCA_964604385.1 uncultured Brachyspira sp. | reverse complement strand
GTCCGTTATTTTTTTGTCGTTTTATTCGTCATTACGAGGCTTTGCCGAAGTAATCCATTATTAATAAAATTCTATTTCCTTAATAACAACGGGCTTTAGCCCATTGTGTGCTTTTACAATTTTGCGTCATTCTGAATTGTTAACACAATGGGCTGAAGCCACATTGTTATCATGTTTTTTTTGCGTCTTTCTGAATTGTTAACACAATGGGTTGAAGCCACATTGTTATCTGTATAGATTGCCACGCTTACGCTCACAATGACGGTGGAAAATCGGATTGTTTTCTACTCTGTTGACGATTAAAATAAACTTCGCTAAACTAATATTATAACTTAATAAACTTTCTTTCAAAAAACATTTTACATAAAAACGATTATAGTATATTCTATAATGAAGGTATTACGAATATGACATACGATAACGATTTAATAAAATCCTCGTTGACTTCAATGAGAGAATTTTTGATAAACTTGAGAAGAGATATACATAAACATCCCGAATTAGGTTTTGAAGAAATTAAAACTATGGAAAAAATTTCTTCCGTTCTTAATTCTTTAAATATAAAACATAAAACCAAAATCGCAAAAACGGGAATAATCGCCGATATTGACGGAACGGATAAAAACTTTACCATAGCTTTCAGGGCGGATATGGACGCTCTTCCGATGGACGATTTGAAAGAATGCGAATATTCTTCCAAAGAAAAAGGAAAATGTCATGCCTGCGGACATGATGTTCACATGGCAATTTTAACGGGAATAGCAAAATATTTTTCAGAAGTTAAACCGCCATGCAATATTAGATTGATATATCAGCCCGCCGAAGAAACTACGGGAGGGGCAAAACCGATGATAGATGAAAATGCTTTGGATAATGTCAATGTTATTTACGGTTTGCATGTCCGCCCTGAAATTAAAGCGGGACAGATAAGCGTAAAATACGGAGTTATGTATGCAAGCTCAAATATGTTTGACATTAAAATATATGGAAAATCTTCGCATGGCGCAAAATCCTACGAGGGAGTAGATTCTATAATCGTAGCTTCTAATATTTTAAATCAGATTCACAATTTTGTATCGGCTTTTACGGACGGAAGTATGAGGCTTCATGTCGGAACTATAAAAGGAGGAAATGCAAGAAATATAGTAGCCGATTTCGTTCAAATGGAAGGAATTATAAGAATGTTATGCGAAGATAATATCAGAGAAAAAAGATTATCCGCAATAGAAAAAATAATTTTAAATACTGCAGAGTCGTTTAATGCAAAAGCCGAATTTGTCAATATGCCTTCTTACCCTGCGTTGATTAATCATACAGAAGCGGTTAATATAGTTAAAGAAAGCGGTTTTTCAATATTGGGAAAGGAAAATGTTTTTATAGAAGAAAATGCAAATATGACTACGGAAGATTTCAGCTATTATCTTCAGAAAGTTCACGGAGCTTTTTTTAGTTTGGGAGTTTCAAACGAAAATTTGAATATTCCGATTCATAACGGATTATTCGATATAGACGAAAACGCGATAAATATAGGAGTTTACATGCAAATAGTTAATGTATATGAAACTTATAATAAAAAAGAGTTGTTTATTAAATAATAAATAATAAAAATATAATAAGAATAATAAAAAATAATTGATACAAAATAAATGATAAAAATTTAAAACATTAAGGAGATTAATATGTCATCATTATTTAAAGGAGCGGGCGTGGCTTTGATAACGCCGTTTACAAAAGACGGGCAGGTAAATTATAAAAAATTAGCCGAACTTATCGAATTTCAAATAGAAAATAAAGCGGACGCTATAATCGCCGCGGGAACTACGGGAGAGAGCGCCACTTTAACTCGGGAAGAGAGAATCGAAGTAATAAAATTCTGCATAGAAGTTACAAATAAAAGAACTATGCTAATAGCGGGAACGGGAACGAATGTCACGGCTACTGCGGTTGAACTTACGAAAAAATCTTACGAATACGGAGCGGACGCTATTATGGCGGTTACTCCTTATTACAATAAAGGAAACGATAGCGGACTTATAGATTATTTTACTCAAATCGCATCCGCTGCAAAATGTCCAATTATAATGTATAATGTTCCTTCGAGGACGGGAGTTAAACTTCCGATTTCGGTTATAAAAAAATTATCTGAAGTTTCAAATATTGAAGCTATAAAAGAAGCGAGTGGAGATATTAGTTATACCGCTGATATAGCAAGCGAAGTTCCTAAATTGGATATATATTCAGGAAACGACGATATGGTAACTCCGATACTCGCTTTGGGCGGAGTAGGAGTAATATCCGTAACTAGCAATATTGTCCCAAAAGAAAATCATGATATGGTTATTAATTATCTAAACGGAAATATTAAAGAAGCGGTTAAAACTCAAATACATTTTATAGATTTAATTAGAGCTATGTTTATAGAAGTTAATCCCGTGCCTATTAAAGAGGCTATGAATATAATCGGTTTTGAAGTTGGAGATTGCCGTTCTCCGTTAGGACCTTTAAGCGAAAAAAACAGGGAATATATAAGAGAGATAATTAAAAGATACGGAGTAAAAAAATGAAAACAATCAAGCTTATAATACATGGGACGGGAACGATGAGTTCTCTGCTAAAAAGCGTAGCCGAAACCGAAGAAGATTTGGAGATAACGGGATTTGCAGACGAATTAACTAATGAAAAAGGAAACATAATAATAGATTTTTCGCATTTCTCAAGAATTGAAAATATGCTTAAATTTGCAGTTGATAATAATATTCCCGTAATAATTTGCACAACGGGTTATGACGATAAAATATTAAATCAAATCAAAGAGGCTTCTTCCAAAATTCCGATACTGTTGTCGTCAAATACTTCCATAGGAATAAATTTGATGAACGATTTGGTTTCAAAAATTTCTTCGATATTAAATAATTTTGATATTGAAATTATTGAAACGCATCATAATAAAAAAGTCGATTCTCCGAGCGGAACAGCAAAAACTTTATTTAATATAATAAACGATACTTTGGAAAATAAAATGACTATAGTCAATGGAAGAGAAGGAAACCATAAGAGAGATAAAAAAGAAATCGGGATGCATTCGATTAGAGGAGGTTCTGTAGTCGGAGAGCATAGAGTTATATTTTACGGAGACGACGAATCTATAGAAATAAAACATACGGCGATGTCGAAAAAAATATTCGTTCATGGCTCGATAAAAGCGGCTAAATTTTTAATTGGAAAGAAACCGAGTTTATACAGTATGAAAGATGTTTTGTCTTAATAACTGTATTTTTAATTTCATTTTTACTTTTTTTGATTGTCGCAAAAACCGTAAATGCTAAAATATCTTACAGTAATGTCTTCTATATCGTCTTCAATATTTTTTAAGAAGAATTTTAAATTAAGTCCTATCAAATAATTATTGTTTAAAGCGATAAATTTTTCTTTTTTATTGTTATCGTTCAAAAAATAATCGTAAACTATCATATTAACATCTATATGAATATCCGACAAAATATAACCGTTATCTAAAACTTCGGTAGTTATCAAAACAAAATTATTAATATATTCGTATTCGCTATAAGCCGCTAAATCCAAAGAATATTTTTTTAATTCGGCGTTGTCAAGAAAATTTTCAACTCCTTCTTTAATCGCTTTTTCAATATTTTTATCTTTATAAATTTTTTCTCTTACTTCCTCTTTTGTTATTCTACTGTCTAAATTGGCGATATTATTAATGTCCATATTTTCTAAAGTTCCCATATTTCCTCGCATATTATTTATTATTTGTTAATATTAGCTTCGCCTTCCAAATCGAATTTGACTCCGCTTTTAGGAAAATCCAAATCGGCATAATTATTGAGTTTGTTTATAGCTTCTTTTGAAGAGTCTACGCTCGGCACACCTCCATTTATAAGTTTAATCGGAATGACTTTAATCGAACTTATTTTTAAATCGTCTTCTAATTTAATTTGCAATATCGCGCTTATTCCGTTATTTCCCGCCAAAGAAAATTGTTTGTATCCTACAAAATTTCCAAGCGAATAGGCTATAAGAGAGTTATTATACATTTCCATCGCTCTTAAAACATGAGGACCATGCCCTATTACCAAATTTGCTCCCGCATCGCTTACGGCTCTTGCAAATTTATAAACATCGCCTCTATTTTCTCCGTAAAACATTTCTGTTTCTTTTGGAACTCTATACATATTATTGCCTTCCGCTCCCCCATGAAAACTTACCACTAGAAAATCGCATTCTTTTTTAGTTTTTTCAACCAACGCTTTTGCGGAATTTATATCTTGTATAGAATTGTTGGCATAGGAAAAATAATAAAACGCTAAAAATCCTATTTTTTTATTTTTTACTTCGATAAATGAAGCCGTATTTAAAATATTTCCAACAACATTAATTCCCGCATTTTTTAAATATTCTTGAGTCTGTTTATAGCCTTTCTCTCCAAAATCTCTCGCATGATTATTGGCTATCGCTACTATATTAAAACCCGCTTCCGCTATTCTGTCTGCCATATAAGGCGGCATCCGAAAAGAATACGAGCGTTTTCCTCTTTTTGACGATTGCGTGTCAGTATTCGCTATTGCGCCTTCCAAATTGGCAAAATTAATGTCGGAATTTTTAAAATAATTTTCCACACCCTTAAATATATCTTTCCCTTCGTTTGGCGGCAGATAACTTTTGTCGGGATAATCGCTTCCCGTCATTACATCTCCCACGAACGAAAGCGTTATTTCGGCATTTAAAATATTTAAATTAAGAATATTCAAATTAAAAATATTCAAAAACAAAGAAAAAAATATTAAAACAAATATAAAATTAAAGTTGGAATAATTTTTAATACTCATAATTTTATTTTATAATTTAAAATAGAAAATTACAATATTTTAATTTATAATTTAAGTAAATTTTTTATAAATTTATAGAAATAAATCTGCAAGCCCTTTCGGCGGCGTCTATTATTAAATTTTTTGAATTCGCCATCGCCTCTTCCAAAGGCATAGCTCTTTTTAATGCGGGCATAATAGAAACTATTCCCATATCGTAAACCGCTTCCGCTCCGTCTCTTATATCGCCGACTATCGCTATTACGGGAATATTATTAGCCCTTCTTGCTATACCTACGGGAACTTTTCCTTTTTTTGTCTGTCCGTCTATCGCTCCCTCGCCCGTTATTATAATAGAAGCGTCTTTTATTTCGTTTTCAAAATCTATAATATCCAAAACGGCGTCTATACCGCTTTTTAATTTTGCATTACAAAACGCTATCAAACCTCCGCCCAAACCTCCTGCCGCTCCCGAACCTTCTATATAATCTATTTCTTTATTAAATTTTTCTTTTGCCAATTTTGCCACATTTTTTAAACCGTTATCCAATATATCGAAACTTTCTTTATCTACACCTTTTTGAGTTCCATATATTGCGGTAGCTCCATCTTTTCCATATAGAGGATTTTTTACATCGCAGGCTACATTTATTTTTATATCGAAAATTTTTTTATATACATTGGAATCGTCTATTTCTGCAATTTTAATCATATTCTCCGCTATAGCCTCAAGTTCGTTTCCGTATGCGTCCAAAAATCTGTATCCTAAAGCATTAGCCATTCCTATTCCGCAATCGTTGGTAGCGCTTCCCCCGATTCCTATTAATATTTCTTTAATTCCGTTTTCTACCGCATCTTTAATAATCTCTCCCGTTCCGTAAGTAGAAGATTTTAAAGGATTTTTTTCTTTCACCAATGTTAACCCCGAAGCTTCCGCCATTTCTATGACGGCTTTATTATCGTCTATTATTCCGTATTTTGCTTCTATAATTTCGCCGAGCGGATTTCTTGCCTTGATTTTTTTAATTTTTCCGCCCGTAGCGTATAATATAGAATCCACCGTTCCTTCGCCTCCGTCTGCAACGGGAATTTTTTTTATTTTTGCATTTTTAAATACTTTTAATATTCCTTCTTCTATGGCGTTGCAAACTTCCATACTCGAGAGACTTCCCTTAAAAGAATCTGGAATAACGATAATTTTTTTCATTTTTTATTTGTCCTTAAAAATTTTGTATTAAAATACATTAAACGATATTAATTTTCATTGTTTATATTATACAATAAATTATATAAAAATTGTGCTTAATAAATAAAGCAAATTATTAAAATTTTTATATACTATAATATATAAATAAAATATTAAGGAGTAAATTATGCAAGGCGCTTCATTAATCGTAGCTTTTATTATTTGTATAATCATTATGATATTGGCTATATCAAAATTGAAAATTCATCCGTTTTTATCTATTATGGGAATTTCGTTGATTCTTTCGTTTCTATCAGGAATTCCTATAAACGATATTCCTTCGATAATAGGAACGGGATTCAGCGGAACATTTACAAGCATTGGAATAGTAATTATATTAGGGGCGTTAATCGGAACTATTTTGGAAAAAACGGGAGGAGCATTAAAATTATCCGATATGGTTATAAAAGTAGTTGGGAAAAAGAATCCCGAACTTGCAATACTTATTATGGGTTGGATAGTTTCTATACCCGTATTTTGCGATTCCGGTTTTGTAATTTTAAATCCTATAAGAAAAGCGCTAGCAAAAAGAACTATGGTATCAAGCGTAGCAATGTCGGTGGCGCTTTCTGCAGGTTTATATATTTCGCATGTATTAATACCTCCCACACCCGGTCCTATTGCGGCTGCTAATACTTTAGGTGTAGGCGACCATCTTTTAATGGTAATAGGAATGGGCGCTTTATGTTCGATATTGCCGTTAATAGCCGGATATTTCTTTGCACGATATATTGGTAAGAGAGTTAAATCTATAGACGAACTCGAAAATAAAGACAATGTTAAAAGTTATGAGGAATTAGTAAAAAGTTATGGAAAATTGCCCAACGGTTTTTTAGCGATATCTCCGATTATAATGCCAATTATTTTAATGGGATTGGCTTCCGCCGTTACTATGGCAAAAATTCAAGGAAGTTTTATCAGTATATTGCAATTTTTGGGAACTCCTATAATCGCATTGGCAGTCGGACTTATTTTTGGAATAATAACATATTTTAATCAAAAAAATAGCGTTGAAAATATAGACAGTTTTTATGATATGACAAACGATACTTTAAAAATCGTAGGACCAATATTATTCGTCACGGCTGCAGGAGGAGTTTTGGGTAAAGTTATAGCGTCTTCAAGTTTGGTTGACTTTATAACGGAAAACGCCACTCTATTTCAAACTATAGGAATATTTTTCCCGTTTTTGTTAGCAGCGATTTTAAAAACGGCTCAAGGTTCTTCTACCGTAGCGATTACCACGACAGCTGGCATAATAGCCCCTTTAATGGGAGCATTAGGTTTGAATACGCCCATATTGGCTTCTTTAACGGTTATGGCTATCGGTGCAGGAGCTATGACCGTCTCTCATGCAAACGATAGTTATTATTGGGTTGTGACAAATTTCGGGGAGATGAGAGCGCAGGACGGTTATAAAACTCAAACTTTAATGACGCTTATAATCGGAATAGCGGGAATAATAAATGTATTTTTAGCGTCGTTAATATTGAGATAAATTTACATAATATTAAAAACGATATTTTATAATTATTTTTAATAGACAAACAATTGACTATAAATTAAAATTAAGGATTTTAATTTATGATTTCTATTGATAATCAAATAGCCGAAAAATTATTGAAAAAAATAATGGATAATACGGATTATCGAATCAATATTAATATCATAAACGGAGACGGCGAGATAATTGCAAGCGGAGATAATAAAAGAGTCGGGAAAATACATTCGGGAGCTTTGGAAGTCATAGAAAAAAGAAAAAGTTTACCTTACTTTGATTCTATAGACAACGATAAGGAAAGCAGTAAACCGGGAATTAATATGCCTTTATTTTTTAATAATGAAGTTATAGGAGTAGTCGGCGTGACGGGAAATCCTGAAGAAATAAATATAATAGCGAATATGGTAAAAATGCTTACGGAAATTCTTATAGTCAAAGAAATCGATATTG
>CAZRYV010000096.1:0-8073 GCA_964604385.1 uncultured Brachyspira sp. | reverse complement strand
TAAATTCTATTTTTTAATCTTGTTTTTAATTTGATTTATAATTCTGTTTATAAAATCTCTATTTATAAATTTACAAAAGGCATTTTATAAAGAATATTTAAAAAAATGTTTATTATATTTATATAAATTATAAAATCCGTTAATAAAAAGCGGTTAAAAGACTAATTTATAAAATTCCCATCTTTTTTCTCTGTCCCAATTTAAATCCGAAAGATTCATGTCCGGGATATAATAGAGTGTCATCTTCTAATTTGAATACTTTTTCCGTTATGCTTTTTTCCAATTCTCCGTAATCTCCCGTAGGAAAATCTGTTCTTCCGATTCCATAGGCAAAAATAGTGTCTCCGCAAAATAAATGTCCTTTCGTATAATAACAGACTCCGCCTCTCGTATGTCCCGGAGTATGAATAACTTTAAATTCGATATCCTTAAGTTTGAAAGTGTCGCCGTCATTAAATTTTATTTCTGGCGCTTGACATTTTAAACCGCCTCCAAAATATCCGCTAGCGTTTAATTGCGGGTCGCCGAAAAAATCATAATCCAAAGTATGAACGCAGTGTTTTGCATCTTTATATTTTTTTCTTATATCGTCACTTCCTTCAATATGGTCAAAATGTCCGTGAGTATAAATTACTCTCGTTAATTTTTTCCCGTCAAGCAGTTTATCGTAATCATCGTATCCAAAAGATAATTTTCCAATATCGATAATCATAGCCTCGTCATCTGCAGACACTATATAAGAATTCATACCGTAAACATTAATATTAATGCAGTCAACTTTTAATTCGCTCATTTTTATCTCCGATTATTTTGTTTGTTAATTTATTAATTTTTTATTTTATTAATTTATATAAATATTTTAACTCATATTTTATAATTTTTGAATTAAAAATCAATTTAATACTTGACAAAAATTACCGATTGTATATAATTAAATTACTTTTAATGAAATGGTTTTTATTTAAGAGGGTCGGTTTTGTTTCTCCAAATCGGAAAAAGCCGACACTCTTTTTTTATTATTAAATTATTATAATTAAGGTTTTTAAAGGTTTTATATGAAAAATAACAAAAGCAAACCTCAAAGACAGAAAGAATACGGAAGGGGAAATAATAGAAACCAAAAAACTAAAAAAATTAATAAAAATAATTTAAAAAGAAATAATAAAAATAATAAAATAAATAATTTAAATAAAAAAGAAACTGTTAATATTATAGACGAGGGAATTTTATTTGAAAAGAGTAAAAATATTTTGGAGAAAAACAACCGAATATATTTGCTTAATCTTAAAGTCGGCGCTATAAAAGATAATAAAAAAGTTTATGCCGTCATATTTAAGAGAAAGGAAAATGTCTCCCACAGTCATTGTATAGAGGCTACGAGAGTTATTCAGTCGGTAATAAAATCGGAAGGAGAAGACGAGGGAGATTATACGATTACGGTTTCGAGCGCAGGTTTTAGATGGAAAATCGAAGATAGATTCGAACTTTTTGAAGATATGATGATAAAGATAAAATATAAAAACGGAGATAAAATTATAACCGAAAGCGGAATTTTGAAAGAGGCAAAGGAAAATTATATTATTGTTGATTTGGAAAATGAAAAATCGGAAGTAGGAGAAAAATACGAAAAGAAAGAAAAAATATTAAAGGAAAATATTATAAAATTAAGATTAAATTGCTGATAAATTTTATTAATGAATTTTTGTAATAAATTTAATAAAATTTTAGATATATATTAAAAATGGAGACAGAAAATGATTGAAAATGTAGGAACTTATTTACAATTACTTGCCGAAGAAAAAGATATTAGTATAGACCTTCTTAAAGAGGTTATAGAATCGACTATGATTTTGGCTTTGAAAAAGAAATATGGAAGCGATACAAATTTTCATATCAACTTTGACGACCGTAATAATCATACAGTATACAGAGCGTTAAATGTCGTAGAAATTGTGGAAGACTAAAAAAAAGAAATATCATTGGAAGAGGCGAAAAAACTTGACGGCGACATAAATCTTGGAGACGAAGTTTTAATATTGGTAGACCATGTTGAAGAGTTTGGCAGAATAGAAAGCACGGTTGCAAAAACCACTTTCTTTCAAAAAATTTCCGAACTTGAAAAAAATATTATATATAACGAATTTAAAAGAAGAGAAAATCAGCTTGTAAACGGATATTTTCAGAGAGAAAACCGCGGAAATATCTATGTTAATTTGGGAAAAACCGAAGGCGTTTTATTAAGAAAAGACCAATCGCCGAGAGAACATTATACGGTAGGCGACAGAATAAGAGCGTATATTTATAAAGTCGACAATGACAGAACGGGACATCCAACCGTTTATTTAACTAGAGCGAAAGGCGATTTTATAAAAAAACTTTTCGAGCTTGAAATACCCGAAATAGCGGACGGAACTATAGAAATAAAAAATATCGTTCGGCAGCCCGGATTAAAAATAAAAATGGCGGTAGTTTCAAATAAACCCGAAGTAGACCCCGTTGGCGCTTGTATAGGGCAGAAAGGAATTCGTATTCAATCGATAATAAAAGAGATAGAGGGCGAAAAAATAGATGTGGTAAAATGGTCTAAAGACATAAGGGAATATATAGCGGAAGCGATTTCCCCTGCAAAACCCATAAGAATAATAATAACGGACCCTGAAAATAAAGAGGCTATGATTATAATACCTGACGAACAATTGACTTTGGCGCTTGGCAGAAGCGGTTATAATGTTAAGCTTGCATCTCAACTTACGGGATATAATTTTGACTTGAAAACCGAAACGGATATTAAAGAAAATCCTGAATTATTAAAAGATTTAGTTCCTATAAGTCAGATATTTGCCGACAGCTCGGAAGAAACCGAAGAGACGAAAGAGTTTGTTGAAGAGGAAGGAAAAGAATTTGAAAGTAATCTTTACTCCATTTCGGGTATAGATAAAGAAATTATAGAAACTTTAATTAATAATAATATTAATTCTATAGAAGAACTTTATCGCATGTCAGCCGAAGAGATTATCGAAAAAACAAATTTAGATAAATCTGTAGTGGACGGAATAATAAACACTCTTAAAGAAGTTGTTACCGTAGTAGAATCGGACGAAGAAGGTTATGAAACGACTGAAGAAGTGGTTGAAGAGATAGAAGTTTATGAATGTCCAAATTGCGGTTCTACCATAACGGAAGAGATGAATAAATGTCCTAAATGCGGAGTAGAATTGGCTTTTGAGTAAAACAAATTCAAATAATATAAATTTAAATAAAATAAATTTATATGAAAAATTATGTCCCGTATGCGGCGTAAAAGTAAACGATGATAATATAGTCGATATTGTAGAAAATATTTGGAAAACGGATAAAGTCGTTTATGAATGTAGTAATTGCAAACTTTATTTTATAGAAGAGCCTACTCAAGAAGAAATAGAATTTTTATATAAAAGCGATTTCTATATAAAAAATAATAATCCTATTTACAAATTTATTAACGACAAAATTAAATATGCGAGAGCGTTAAACAGATTTAATTATTTAAATAGATTTATTGAAAAAAATAATATTAAGAAAAACGATAATTTAAATGTTTTGGAAATAGGAGCATCGGATGGACTTTTGCTTTCTATATTCAAGAAAAATAAATTCAAAAAAAATAAACTTAAAAAAAATAAATTTAAAGAAAATAATATAAATGTTTTAGGATACGAATTGAATGAAAATGCAAGAAAAATAGCGAGTGAAAAATACGGCATAGAAATGAGAGAAGATTTTTTGAAAGATGAAGATATTAATAAAAATAAATACGATATAGTTATAATGTCGCATATTTTAGAACATTTTACTAATCCAAAATATATTTTAAATTATATTCATAATTTCATACGGGGGGGGGTAAATATTCTTTTTATTGAAATTCCATATACGCCAAATTATGACACGGTTTCAAAGGACGACATGAAAATATTTTTTGAAACCGAACATACTTTGCATTTTAATGAAAAAAATATTTCGATTTTAATGAAAGAATGCAATTTTAAGATTTTGGATATTTGTTATAACGAATATAATATAACGGATAATTTAAAGAAAAATATATGGCTTGGAAAATTTGATTTTAAATATTTAATTCGTTTTTTATGTTTTATTTTTAAAATTTGTTTTAATCCTAATAATGCGTTTATAGATTATAAAATTTCAGATAATTTTAATTTTGGAAGAAATATCAGAATAATCGCTGTAAAAGAAAATTAAATAATTATTGACATATCGCCTATAAAATATATACTTTTTTGTAAATGTTAAAATATAAAAATTTTATTAAATTAATTATAATATTCTTAATATCTTCCGTTTATTTATATTCTTATGAATTAAGGCTTCATTTTTCAAGAAGTTATGTTGATAATAATATATTATATGCGGACGCTTATGTTGGAATCAATATGGAAGTTGACGAGAATCTAAAAAGATATATCGAAAACGGGATAATAGTGTTTTTAAATTTCAGAGTAGATTTTATAAAAAAGAATCTCATTTTAAACGAAAATATTAGAGAAATTTATTTTAACAGAAGAATATATTATGATTTTTTTACCAAAGAATATGTGGCGGTTAATTCGGAAACTATGCTTGAAACTAGAAATTCTAATTTTTATGTTTTGATGCGAACTTTATATCAGATAAGCAGAATAGAAATTTTAAATATAGACGAATTGAACGAAAACAATATATATTTTTTCAGAACGAGATTGTCGATAGGATTTCAGAACGCTTTTCCCTATCTGTCGGTATTTTTTAATATTATAACTCCTTTGCAGTATAGAATTAAATGGTTAAAATCGAAAGAGTTTAAATTAGAAGAATTATATTGATATTTATAATAAAAAATCCGATTTTATAATTTTAAAGATATATAAGTTATATTGACTTTTTGGCGATATCTTATAAAATTATTTTCTATTAAAAAGAGACGAATATGCGTTTTTATATTGTTATATTTTTTATTTTTTTATCTTCTTTCGCTTTTGCTCAAAATTACGGATACGATAAGAAATATCAGGAACATTTGAAAGAAAGCGGAGTTGAAATAAACGAAGATCAGAAAAAAAAAGTTAGAGAAGATATAAAAAAATTCGCTAATCTTTATTTGGATAGACATTATAAATATAACGAAAAAGACGAATTGACAAATCCCGTTTCTAAAGTAAAAAAGAGTTTTAATTTTGACTGTTCTGGTTTCGTAGCCGCCGTTTATTGGAGCAGCAATATAGCGGTATTTGAAAAGCAGGCGGTTTTGGGAAAAAGCGGAGTAAAAACGATATACGCCACTTTAGAAAAATATAAAAAAATATATAATAATTCTTTGCCAAATATAGGAGATATAGTTATGTTTGACAGAACTACATCTCCAACGGGCAAACTCACTCATGCGGGAATAGTGATAGCTGTGGATAAAGAAGAAGAAACCGTAAGCTATATTCATGCATCCACGAGTAGAGGGCTTGTTTTAGGATATATGAATTTAAAATATCCCGATTTGGCAAGAAAAGATGGCAAGATAATAAATAGTTATTTAAGGATGGGAGGCGGAGTTGATTCTTTGGCTTCAAAATGCTTTAATAGTTATGGAACTATTTTGGATTTGCCTTAATTAAATTAGAAATTTAGAATTTAGAATAAATATATAAATTGAAATTTGAATGGAGAATATATGAGCAATAAAAATAATAATAGAAGAAGAAATCCAATACCGCAAGCTGGAGGCGGTGGAAATCAGATAATAATAATTCTGCTTCTCACTATGGTTGTGGTAATGGCGATTATGTATTTTCAGAAAAGTCCGCAGGTAAAAGCTGTCGAATGGGATTATTCTACCGTAGTGCAAAAAGTTAAAGAAGGCGCCGTAACGGAAGTGACCATAGTAGACCAAAATATAAGAGACGGAAAAGCCTTTGAAACTATAAACGGAAGGATAAACGAAACTAGTTTTTATTCCTTTATACCTTTCACGGCAAGCGGTTTTGTGGATTTACTAATTGAAAATAATGTAAAAGTTAAGGGCGCTGCGGAAAAACCCGGTTATTTAAGCATAATACTTATTAATTTGCTTCCCATACTTGCCATAGGCTTTTTATTATGGTTCTTTATGTTTAGGCAGGTGCAAGGTTCGAATAATAGAGCTATGAGTTTTGGAAAGAGCAGAGCGAGATTATTAACAAAAGAGGATGTAAAAGTCACTTTTAAGGATGTGGAAGGATGTAAAGAGGCTAAAGAGGAATTAGTCGAGGTTGTGCAGTT
The DNA here is from genome assembly GCA_964604385.1 of uncultured Brachyspira sp. Classification (GTDB taxonomy): domain Bacteria; phylum Spirochaetota; class Brachyspiria; order Brachyspirales; family Brachyspiraceae; genus Brachyspira. Next base: position 1,785 of record CAZRYV010000096.1, on the reverse strand, counting down.
TTTGAAAGACCCTGAAAAATTTACTAAATTGGGAGCGAAAATACCGAAAGGCGTTTTATTGGTGGGACCTCCGGGAACGGGAAAAACCCTCCTTGCAAAAGCGGTTGCAGGCGAGGCAAATGTTCCATTTTTTAGCATGTCTGGTTCGGAGTTTGTGGAGATGTTTGTCGGAGTGGGAGCTTCGAGAGTGAGAGATTTATTCGAGCAGGGAAAGAGAAGCGCTCCTTGTATAATATTTATAGACGAACTTGACGCTGTGGGAAGAACGAGAGGAGCGGGGTATGGCGGCGGACATGACGAAAGAGAGCAGACTTTAAATCAAATGCTTGTTGAAATGGACGGATTTAATACCGACACGAGGATAATAATATTTGCAGCCACCAACAGACCCGATGTATTAGACCCCGCATTATTGCGACCGGGACGATTCGATAGGCAGGTTGTAGTCGATTTGCCGGATGTTAAAGGAAGAGAGGGAATATTTAAAGTTCATTGTAAAAAAATACAGCATGACCAATCTATAGATTTATATCATTTGGCGAGAGCGACTCCGGGATTTTCTGGAGCGGATATTGCAAATATGGTTAATGAAGCCGCTTTGATAGCCGCTAGAAACGATAAAAATAAGGTTGAACTTAAGGATTTTGAAGAGGCGAGAGATAAGGTTATGATGGGACCCGAAAGAAGAAGCATATTGATAAGCGAGAGAGAAAAATTAAATACGGCTTATCATGAAGCGGGACATACTTTAATGGCGGTTTTACTTCAAAATACCGATTCTTTGCATAAAGTTACAATAGTGCCGAGAGGAAGAAGTTTGGGAGCGACATGGACATTGCCGTCAGATGGAAGATACACTTTACAAAGAAAAAAAGCCATTGATGAAATGTCGCTACTTTTGGGAGGACGAGTAGCCGAAGAGTTTAAATTTGGTGAAGATTCCGTTACTACGGGAGCGTCCAACGATATAGAGAGAGTGACGGAAATGGCAAGAAGAATGGTTTGCGAATGGGGTATGAGCAAATTGGGACCGATAGCGTTTGGACAGAAAGAACAGCCGATATTTTTAGGAAAAGAAATAGCGAGGCATAAAGATTACAGCGAAGAGACGGCGCAGAAAATAGACGATGAAGTTCAAAGATTCGTAATGAAAGCTTATGAAAGAACTCAAAAACTTCTTAAGGAAAATTCGGATAAATTTGAAAATTTGGCTAAAGAATTGTTTGAAAAAGAATCTTTGGATATAGAAGATATAGAGAGAATCTGCGAGGTTAAACTTGATAAAGTAAAAGATAAACTTGTATATGCTGGAAAAGACCCTAAAAGGGGAACGGATGAACTCGAAGACGATACTTATCAAAACGGAGATGCTAAAAGCGTAAAGGACGAGGTTTTTAACAGCCCTCTTAAACCCGTTAAGGAAAGCGAGGAGTTGGAAGAAAAATCCACTAAAATGATGAAAAAAACAACTTCTATGAAGAGGATTAATCCGAAGAAAAAGAAAGAAAATGAAGAATAATAATTAATTAATAATAATAAAAATTAATAATAAATAAAGATAAAATAAAATTTTTAGTCATAATGCCGCAGTATTTTTTAATATTGCGGTATTTTTTATTTTAAAATCTTTATAAATTATTATTATCTTAAAGCGAATTTTTTTTTAGAATTTTTTAACACAAGGGCTGAAGCCACTTGTTATTAGAATTTAGAATTTTTTTAATAATTTTTTATCTAAACCACTTGACAAAATTTATAAAAATGCTATAATCTACACCATAGATT
>CAZRYV010000095.1:0-8118 GCA_964604385.1 uncultured Brachyspira sp. | reverse complement strand
AATACCGCAGATAGAAGTTTGGCAATGTTGGATTACGCTTTAAGGAGAAGATTTGCATTCTACGAAATGAAACCCGCTTTTGATTCGGAACAATTTAAAAATTATAAAAATAAATTAAATAATAATAAATTTAATAATTTAATCGAAACGGTTAAAGAATTAAATAAAGGAATATCCGAAGAATTGGGAGAAGGTTTTTGTATCGGGCATAGTTATTTTTGTAATTTAGAAACCATAACTGACGATAAACTTTCGCAGATTATAGAATACGAATTAATTCCGCTTTTAAAAGAATATTGGTTTGACGATAAGGATAAAGTAAACGATTGGGATAAAAAATTAAGGGATTCTATAAAATGAGTATTGAGACTATTCCCGCTATTCCTATTGAAAATATTTATTATATGCTTTCGTATTATTTTAAATTTGACGCTTTAAATAATAAAATAAAAAATGTTAATAATACGCAAAAATTCGAAACTATAGCCGATTTAACTTCTCAAATTCTTATAAGAGGAGTCAATATTTTGTCAAAAAGAGGATTTGCAAAAGAATATATTTTATACTCCGAAGCGTTGTCGACTTTAAAAGGCAAAATTGATATTTCCGATTCAATAAAAACTATGTCTTTTAATAAAAAACGGCTTATTTGTTTATACGATAATTTTTCGATTAATTTTTATTTAAATAGAATTATTAAAACGGCAATTTGCGAATTATTGAAATTCGATATTCCAAAAGAGATAAAAGAAAGAAAAGAAGAATTAAAAAGAAAAAAAGAATTAAGAAAAATTTTGCATTTCTTTAACGAAGTGGAAACTATAGAAATACATAAAATAAATTGGAACATTCAATATAATAGAAATAATCAAATATATAGAATTTTAATTTCTGTTTGTCATTTATTTATAAAGGGATTATTAATAAGCGATTTGCCGAAAAATAAAGAAAATCTCTTTTTGAATACCGCAAACGAAAAATATATGTCGACATTATATGAAAAATTTATTCTCAATTATTACGCTTCAAAATTCAAAGATGAAATAAAATCTACAGCTTCGCAAATAGATTGGGCGATAGAGTTTAATAATAATAATGATATTAAAAATAATATAGAAATGCTCCCGAAAATGCAAACTGATATTATGTTAACTTGTATTGATAAAACAAAAAATAAAAATAAAATATTAATTATAGACGCCAAATATTATTCAAAACCTCTTAAAAAGCAGTTTGATAAAGATAAAATTGATTCGAATAATTTATATCAAATATTCTCTTATGTAAAAAATAAAAGTTTGGAAAATACAGATTATGAAGTTTCGGGAATGTTATTATATGCAAAAACCAATAAAAACAATATAGACATAAACGAATCTTACAATATGAGCGGAAATAAAATAATCGTTCGTTCTTTAGATTTAACTTGCAACTTCAACGATATTGCAAAACAATTAAACGAAATAAAAGAAGATTGGCTGAAATAATTATTTAAATTTTAGTCGCATTTAAATTGAGATTAGGCTCCGTATCTCAATATCCATATTTACGACATTTTAGCGTTATTATAGTCAAAGAGTAGCGAATTTGCGTTAGTTTACATAAGATATGTATGTTCCGATAATGTATATTATGTTAACTAACATATATTTTTAAATTATTATATCCCTATTACAATACTTTATGGCGCGAAAACCACGCTTTTTTGATTTGTCGAATTTTTTGAGTAATATTCTAAATTTTAAATTCTAATTTATAAAAAATTTAAAACGACAAATTTTTAAATTTTAAAAATAATAAAATAATAAAAATCTAAATAATAAATAATTGATTTTTTTAATTTATATAATATAATTAATTCTTAAATTAAAATAAACGGATTATAAAAATGAAAAAAATAACGGTTTTAATTTTATCAATATTAATATCGATAATATCCTGCGGTAAAGACGGCGGTTCAATTTACGCTATGCATAAAAGATATAATAATTTTATCAATATACTGCCTAACGATATAAAAAACGATTATCTGCCAAATTCGAGCAAATACGGAAATTTATATAAAGAATGGATAAACGAATTCGATTCTTGGACTGATAAAACTCTTAACGAAGAAGATTTATCGGTAAAAGAAATATCCGCAAGAATAACTCCCGATAAAATAGAATATGCGATTGAAACTTTAATAAGCAGAAATTACGAAAGAAATTTACCTGCAGAGCTTATGATTAATGTAAAAAAACATACGGATAATTTAGCCTTAAATATAAAAGAACTTGAAAAAGAAGAATCATTTTCCAATTCTTTTATTTCGTTAAAAAAGGACGAAGCGATAGAACATTTTACAACCGAAGATACAATATTTTATTATGTTTGGAATTATCTTATAACCGTAGAAAGACCGCGAAGATTTCAATAATTTCTACTAAAAATTTCTCATAATAATTTTAAAATTTATCTTTTAAATTTATTAATATTTATTAATCGCCCAATAAACCGCTTCCGATTCTAATCATATTTGAACCATGTTTAATTGCAAGCAGATAGTCCGAAGTCATACCCATTGAAAGTATAGAAATTTTATTTTCGCCAAATTCCAAATTAATATCGTTATATATTTTATTAAGTTTTTCAAATTCGTTTTCGATTAAATTCGAATCATCGCTATTAGAGGCTACTCCCATAAGTCCTTTAATTTTTATATTTTTCAATTTTAAAATATTCTCGTAAACCTTTTTATAATCTATCAAATTAAATCCGCCTTTTTGACTTTCATCGCTTATATTGAATTGTATCAATATATTTTGTATTTTATTATTTTTTTCGGCTTCTCTATTTATAATCTCCGCTATTTCTATAGAATCTACACTCTGTATTAAATCGGCAAATTTTACTATATATTTGATTTTATTACTTTGAATGCGTCCTATAAAATGCCATTTAATATCGTTGTATAAATTTTTTTTAATCTCCCCTACTCTATCCCTTAAACTTTGAGCCTTGCTTTCGGCTAAAGGCAAATCCAAATTCAGAGACAAAAATTCTTTTATCGTTTCCAAAGAAGCGTATTTGCTTACCGCTACAATTTTTATATCGTAATTTATATTATATTTTTCTTTTAGAAGATTTATATTATTTTTTATATCGTTATATTTTTGAAATATTAAATCGGCATTCATAAATATATTATAACAAAATATTTTAATTTCGTCAAAACGACTTTATTAAACTTTATCAAATTTTATCAAACTATAAAAAATAAAAATAATTATGAAGAATAAAAACAATAAAGAAAATATAAAAAAATACGATTTATTAAATATTGACATTTTATAAAAATTATGTTAAGTTAACATAATTCAGTTAACATAATATTTTATATTTTTGGAGCAATTTTATGATAAGAGTTGAAGAAAGAAGAAATAGAGAAATTAATCTAAATAATATATTGATAGATTCTTCGGCTAAAGTTTCCGTAGCCTCCTCGCCTTTCGCCGCTATGTTGGAAGAAGAAAAAGAAATTAAAAAATACTCTTACGAATTGGACGAATTAAAAAAACAAATTTACGAAGCGGGAAATATGCTTGAAAAAAGTTCGAATATAAAAGAATTTCAAAAATTTAGAGATTTAATCAGAGCTTTGGTAGAAAAAGTAATTAAAGATGCTTATAGAGTTAGAAATTTAAATATGAATAGAAAAACTTATAATGTCGTTTCAAAAATAAACGAAGAGCTTGATTCTTTATACAGAGATATAATTAAAAATCAAAAAGACCATATAGCCATAGCGAATAGAGTAATGAGGCTTAAAGGATTGGTTTTAAATTTAATTTCATGAATATACTCGGATTTGACACCGTATCCTCGAGCTTTTCTATAGCTTTGAAATCGGATAATTTATTAATCGAAACAAATAAAGAAAATATTAAAAATCATAACAGCGAATTGCTCCCGATATTGGACGCTTTTTTGAAAGAAAATAAATTAACTTTGGATAATATCGATTGTATAGTTCTTGGAATTGGACCGGGTTCTTTTACTTCCATTAGAATCGCTTTTGCAACTATAAAAAGCATTTGCTATGCTAAAGATATTAAAATAATCGGAATTTCAAGTTTGGATTCATTATATCAAAATATAAAATCGTTTAACGGAATAAAATTAGCTTTAATCGAAGCGAGAAAAGGAAGCGTTTATGCGAATATTTATAAAGAAGATAAAAAAATAAAAGAGAATGCAGATTTAACTTATAACGAAACGATAGATATAATCAATTCTATATCAAATATATCAAATAAATCAAACAAAAAAGAAGATATTATTACTTTATGCGGAGACGGTTTTTCTAAAAATAAAGATTTTTTTATAAATAATTTAAAAGACTATAAAATAAATAATTTGGATAATTCTTTCAATATAATAAAAGCGTCAAATTCGATAATGTTATCGGAAAGCAGATATAAAGCGCAAGATTTTGACAATATATTTTCTTTAGTTCCTTTATATTTAAGAAAAAGCGAAGCGGAAAATAAAAAAAATAATTCTAAAAATGAATTTTTGTAAAAATATTCCGATAATCAAAACGGAAAACTATTACTTGATAAAAATAAATTTATCGTATAAAATAGCAAAAATTTAAAAAAGATTGGAGTTAAAGAAATGAGAAAATTACAATCCTTGAGAATAAAAATACCTTTTTTCGTAATGGTATTGGTAACGGTAATGACTATAATATTGGCTACTTTAATAATAAATATAGGCTCGAAAGGAATAAGAAATTCTTCAATATTCGGTTTTCAATCCACGACTAAAGTGTATTCGAGGATGATAAATGTTTGGCTAAATCAAGCGGTAGTTATATCCGATTCGATTTCTTCCGGATTTTTAGAGATAAGAAATTATTTGGCTTTCAACACGGAAGAAACGAGAGTCATAGCGGAAAATGTTATAAAAAATATAACTGCTAATAATACTGAAATAAACAATTTAATTATATACGATATGCAGGGAAAACCAATATTGGATACGGCAAACGGAACATTTTTAACCGCAACTTACGATATTAAATCGAGAGATGCTGAATTATGGGCAAAAGTTATGGCAGGACAAACTTCGATGTATTATACCGCTGTCGTATCTCCTTTAGATAGTAAAAAATTCTTAATTCCAATATTCAGCCCCGTTAAAAATAGTCTCGGAAATATAATAGGAGCAGTTTGCGTTATGGCTGATTGGCATACTTTTATAGATAAAGAATTGGATTTGGTTAAATTTGGAAATAGCGGACATCCTTTTATAGTCGATAGAGACAGAATGGTTATAGCCGACCCTGTTCCATCTCATATAAGAAATAAAGTTTTACAAGAAGCCGATTATATAAAATACGCTAGAGAAAACAAAACGGGATATTTTGAATTTAAATCTCCTTTCAATGGCAAGGATTCTATAGCTACTTTCGACAGAGAGCCGATATCGGATTGGGCTATAGTTATGAGCGCAGAATCGGAAGAATTATTCGGCAATATCGACACTATGGTAAAATACGCCGTAATAGGAACTATAGTGATACTTATACTTACATCTCTTTTAATATTCGCATATATAGGAAAAATAACTAGACTATTAAGTTCTCTATCAAAAGATTTAAATAAATTATCTCAAGGCGATTTAACTTGGAATATTCCTCCGTCTCTTCTTAAAAGAAAAGATGAATTCGGAGAAATAGCGAATTCCGTTTATAGTATTATAGAAGTGCTAAACGAAAAAGTTCGACTAGTTTATTATAGCGCAAATATGGTAAAATCTTCGGCGGATGAAGTGGCTCAGGGAAATGTGGATTTATCCGACAGAACCGAAAATCAGGCATCAGGACTCGAAGAAACAGCTTCGTCTATGGAACAAATAGCCTCTACCATAAAATCTTCCGCAGACCATACCGTTGAAGGCAATAATATGATGATTGCTTCAAGAAACGCTATAGAAGAAGCGGGAAGAATTATAGAAGAAACCACTCAAAATATAGAAGCGGTTTACGAATCTAGTTCTAAAATCAGTGCCATTACAAAAATCATAGAATCGATAGCGTTCCAAACGAATATACTAGCGTTGAATGCGGCGGTGGAAGCAGCAAGAGCGGGAGAACAAGGACGAGGATTTGCAGTAGTCGCTTCGGAAGTTAGAAATTTGGCTCAAAATACTCAAGCGTCAGTTAAAGATATTACTACTTTAGTTTCAGACGCAGAAGAAAAAACCGCAACCGCTACGGAAACGGCGAGAGAATCAAAAGAAATATTCCAAAACTTAAAACAGCAAATAGAAGAAACGGCAAAAATAATGCAAGATTTAAGTTCAACCGCCGTGGAACAACAATCGGGAGTAGACCAAGTAAATATAGCAATCGCTCAAATGGATATGGCAACTCAACAAAATGCGGCTTTAGTGGAAGAACAAACAGCGGCATCCGAAACTTTATTTTCCCAAGCCAAAGAATTGTTGGACGCTATGGAATTCTTTAAATTAAGGGATGAAATTAGCTCTAAAAACAATACGAATAGCGAAAATAAAACGGAAGAAAATAGAGAAGACAAAAACGAAGAAGAAAAATTATATGGCGAAGAATCCGAATATAAAGGACAAGAAGAAGATAATAAATACGAAATCAAAAGTCCGATAAAAAGCCCTATTAAAAGTCCCGTGAAAAGCCCTGTAAAGAGTCCTATAAAAAGTCCAATCAAAAGTCCGATAAAGAAAAATTATGAAGAGACTAAACCTATTCCGTCAATTTCAAAAGATGGAGAATTCGGCTCTACTTTTAATAGTTCTAAAAACGATACGGACGGCTTTGAATCGTTTTAATTTAATATTGATTTAAAAATTTGATAATATTAATTAAAAAATTATTTAAATTAGATGGACAAATTATAGAGTAAAAATTATATTTTACTTAAAATTAATTGCGCTATAGAATCGAAATCCAAATTATCGCATTCTATATTTATAAGTTTATCTTCCGATATGTTTAATTTATAAGCCTTATCGTAATAATAAAGCAAAGTTAAAACGCATTCGTATATTTTTCCGTTATGCAAAAATTCTAAAGCCTCTTTCATTCTCTCGCCGCCTAGACGATTTTTAATTTTTATGATGGATTTTTCCAAATCGTTTATATTATATTTTCCGTAAATATCCGTTATAAATTTTGCTCTAATCTCTTTTGAAACATTTAAATAAATAATTTTTTTGGCATTTTTCATAGCATCAAATAAAGCTTTTGGAAGAGCTATTTTTCCTATTAAAAAACTTTCATCCTCCAACCATAATATAGCGTCTTTATCATATTTACAAAGCTCGTAGGACAAATAATTTTCAAACTGTTCCTGAGTCGGCTGCTCTCCTTCGTTTATACCGCCGAAAGCCGAACCTTTATGTTTTGCCAAATATTCCAAATCTACAATATTATTTCCAAGCTCTCTCAATTTATTTAATATCAAAGTTTTACCGCTTCCCGTTTTTCCCGTAAGCAAATATATTTTATAATTTTTGTTAAAAGAATCCAATACATAATGCCTATAACTTTTATAACCGCCTTTTAAAACATAAACATCGTATTTATAATTCGAACATAACCAAGCGACAGATTCGCTTCTCATACCTCCTCTAAAACAATGCATAAGTATTTTATTTTTACCGTTATAATTTTTATTTATTTCATCTATAGATTTTAATATAGCGGTAATTTTTGGCGCCGCATATTCCAAACCTTTGAGAACTGATTCTTCACGACTCCGTTGTTTATATATAGTTCCAATTTCTTTTCTCTCGCAGTCGTTAAATAAATATATGTTGTAAGCGTTTGGTATATGACCATGATTATATTCCGATGGAGAGCGGACATCTATTATCGGCAGATTTTCTTTTTCTAATTTTATGAATTCTTCTATATCTATATATTTTACCATTTATTATTTTTACTCCAAAAACTTACGACGAATTATAATAAAATAAAAATAAAAAATGTCAAAATAAAATTAATAACAAACTGTTGAGTTTATAGTTTTTCTATCTCTTCAATGCTTAAGCCTGTAATTTCACTTATAAGATTAGTGTCCATATTTTTAG
>CAZRYV010000094.1:0-8233 GCA_964604385.1 uncultured Brachyspira sp. | reverse complement strand
CTGCCGAGTAGGTATCGAGCGAATAAGTCTGATAATTTATAAATGTCTTTCATACGGATATTATAACAGAATGATTTTATTTGTCAAAAAAATTACAAAAATAAACAACTTGAATTTTTATATATATTATAATAATATAAATAATTATGGAAAACGAAATGCTTAACGCCGAAAAAACAAATTTTGAAGAATTTAAAGTGTCTTTATCGAGCATAGATTACGAAGGACCTCTGTCGATATTGTTTGATATGCTTAAAAGGAGCGAAAAAAATATATACGAAGTTTCTATTTTGGAAATTATAGACCAATTTATTGAATATCTGAAAAAACAGGCGGCTTTGAATCTCAATTATACGGGAGATTTTTTGCTTGTTGCTTCCGAATTTCATTTATATAAATCTAAAATGTTGCTTCCTCATGATATTGACGAGGATAAATTTACCGACAGATTAAAATTTGAAATAGTGGAACAGATGCTTGAGTTTCAAAGATATAAAATAGTTTCGGAAGAACTTGACAAACTGCAAGAAATATCCGATTCAATTTTTGAAAGAAAGGATACGGAAAGAGTGAAATTTTTTCAAAATAGCAATTCGGACGATAACGAAATCGCTTGGCAGGATATAAAACTTTACGATTTGGTATATTCTTTTGCGAAAATTCAATTTGTATCCGAAACTGATTTAGCCGTTTTATCGGGAATGTCTAATTTCCATATAGACAATGCAATAGATATGATAAGAATAAAACTTTTGGAAAATAAAATATTTCCGTTCGTTATGCTTTTTAAAGACGGAGTGACAAAAAGGGAATTAGTTACTTTCTTTTTGGCTATGTTGGAAATGGTTAAAGAAAAAGAAATTCTATTAAAACAGGAAACTAAATTTAAAGAAATTTATGTTTTTAAAAGAGAAAAAAATTCAATAATTGCGGCAAATAACGAAAATAACGAAATAACAATTAAATAAAATAAAATAAAAAAGTAAAAAATATTACGGATACATAAAATGAACGAAATTATAAAAGGAGTTTTGTATAAAAAAAAATTTTCTTTAAAAAAATATAATAATTTTAGAGTCGATTCCAAAGCGTTAAATTTTTATGTTCCCGAAACCATAAACGGTTTTATAGATTTGCTTAAATATTTGAACGATAATCAAAAAAATTATATTATTTTGGGAGGCGGAAGCAATATATTGTTTGCAGACGAAATAATAGAAACTCCGATAATATACACGGGATTTTTCAGCAGAATTGAAAATTATTCGGACGGAATTTTGGTATATTCGGGCGCTAAAGTTATCGATTTGATTAAATACGCTTATAAAAATTCTTTCGGCGGTTTGGAATTTTTATTTGGTTTGCCGGGAACGATAGGAGGGGCGGCATTTATGAACGCAAGATGCTACGAACATTCTATATCGGAATTTATAGAAAGCGTGGGAATAATAGACGAAGATTTCGAATACACTCATATAGGAATAGAAAAATGCGATTACGATTATAAGAAAAGCGTTTTTCAAAATAAAAAATTTATTATAATAGATGTAAAATTTAAATTAAATAAAAAAAATAAAAAATTAATTAAATTGGAAATGAATAAATATTTTAAAGACAGAAAACAAAAAAAACAATTTAAATATCCTTCGGCGGGAAGCGTATTTTTGAACGATTATAATACGAATATGATAGCGGGAAAAATTATTGATTCTATAAACATGCGAGGAGTCAAACTTGGAGGCGCTATGGTTTCTCCGTATCATGCGAATTTTATCGTAAATTATAAAAACGCTACGGGAAAAGACATTTTTAATCTTATGAAAAAAGTTAAAGAAGAAGTTTATAATCAGAAAGGAATAATTTTAAATCCCGAAATAAAAATAATAAGCGATAATGAAAACTATAAATTATAATAAAAAACATTTGGAAAATATCGGCAGAGCGATAGAAAAAGCAAAACTCCTTTACGACAACTGTGTCTGCTGCGGACATTTATGCAAAGTAAATAGAAACGAAAATAAAATCGGCAGATGCAAAATTTTTGAGAATGATAATCGCATAAAAGTTGCTTCTCGGACTATACATTTCGGCGAAGAACCTATGCTTGTCGGCAAAAACGGAAGCGGAACTATATTTTTTTCAAACTGCAATTTAAACTGTGTATTCTGTCAAAATCATCAAATAAGTTTTGAGGGAATCGGAGAGATAATCGACATAGAAACTTTGGCTTTATATTTTTTGGAACTTGAAAAAAAATTCGTTAGTAATATAAATCTTGTAAGCGCAAGTCATGTTATTTATCCCGTATTAAAAGCGTTAAAAATAGCTTTGGATAAAGGACTTAATTTGCCGATAGTCTATAATACGAACGGTTATGACACGGAAGAATTATTAAAATGTTTGGACGGAATAGTCGACATATATCTTCCCGATTTAAAATATTTATTTGACGAAAAAGCGATAAAATATTCTAAAGCCGAAAATTATTTTGAAACGGCGATTAAAGCGATAGAGATAATGAAAAATCAAACGGGCGATTTAATCGTAGACAGCAACGGAATAGCAAAAAGCGGAATAATAATAAGGCATTTGATTCTGCCAAATAATCAATCGGATTCTTACGATATATTGATAGAACTTAAAGAGAGAGGATTTTTAAGCTCGACGATTTCGCTTATGTCTCAATATAATCCTAAATTTAAAGCGAAAAATTTTGAACTTTTAAATAGAAAATTGTATTTTAAAGAATATAATGATTTGGTTAATTACGCTTTGGATTTGGGATTTGAAAATATTTTGTATCAGGAAATGGAAAGCGCAAAAACTTATTTACCCGATTTTACTAAAGAAATTCCTTTTCAATTTTAATAAATATTTAACAAAGAATAATTAAAAAAAACAAAATTTTAAAAATAATTAAACAATAAAAAATAATTAAAAAATATTGATAATTTTTATTTTCTGTAATAAACTGTATTTATGATTTTCACGATATTTTATATTATAATAAACATTATATTTACGATATTAAATTTTATAGCGGTATTCGTTTTATATATTTTTGTAAGACCTTTCGACAAAAAAAAATCCGTAATAATAAGTCATTCTATTTCCAAATTTTGGGCGAGAGGTTTAATGAAAACCGCATTTATAACTTTCGATTTGGAAAATAAAGAAAATTACGATTCAAAAAAAGTATATCTGCTAACTCCGAATCATCAAAGCGCCTTCGACATATTCTGTTGTTTTTGCATATTTAAGGGTTTATACGCTTTCGTTTCAAAGGACGATTACGGCAAAGTTCCGATGGTTGGTTTGGGAATGAAATTATCGAATTATATTTTTGTTAAAAGAGGAACTGTGGGAGCTGCAAAATCGATAGAAGATATAGAAGAGAGATTAAATAATAAAACTAGCGTAGTTCTATATCCCGAAGGCACAAGAAGTAAAACGGGAGAGATAAATATGCCTAAAAGAGGAATTTTGAGAATATCCGAAAAATGCCCCGAAGTTCCTATACTTCCCGTCGTTATATACGGAACTAAAGATATAATGAAAGCGAGAAATTTTAAGATAAATCCGTTTAGAAAAATTAAAGTCAGATTTTTAAAACCTTTTTATTTTGCAGATATAGAGGGAGACGAAACTGCTAAATTAAAATATTGGCATGATATTATGACAAAAAATTATAACGAATTAAAAAAAGAATTAAAAGATTAAAATTAGGATTAATAACAACCTGTAAATGAATAATAATAAATCTATAGTTTTCGCAGCATCCGCTTACATTTTATGGGGACTTCTTCCTATATATTGGAAAACCGTTCAGAATTTTAATTCGGCTTTCGTTTTGGGAATGAGAGTAATAACGACTTTTATTTTTACTTTGACAATAATAATTTATAAAAAACCAAAATTATATCGTGGTAAAAAAGCTTTAATACAAACTATAGCGGCGGGAATACTTACGGGAATTAATTGGTATTTATATATTTATGCCGTTAATTCGGGAAATATTTTGGAGGCGGGACTTGCATATTATATATGTCCGATTTTAAGCATATTTATTGGAATAATATTTTTCAGAGAAAAGAAAAAACCGTTGGAATATTTGGCTATAATACTTATGTTTATCGGGATGATTTATCAGACTATAAGTTTGGGCAAACCGCCAATTATGGCTTTTTCGATAGCTTTAACTTTTTCAATATACGGAATAATAAAGAAATTCACGGTTTATTCGGGTTGGGAAAGTTTGTTTATAGAGACTTCTGCTATAGTTATTCCTTCTATAATAATATCTAAAATTTATTTTCCCGTAAATCCTCAACCGATTGCAAAATGGATATCCTTAATGTTTTCGGGCATCGCTACGGGAATTCCTCTATATTTATACGCAAAAGCCGCAAAAGGGCTTCAGATTTCTATGCTCGGATTTTTACAATTTTTAGTTCCGTTTATAGCGACTCTTCTTGCAATATTCGTTTATAAAGAAGAAATTAATATTAACAGAGCCATAACTTTGGCTATTATAATATTGGCTTCGTTAATTTATATGATTTCAATATTTAGAAAATCGTAAATATAAAGTTTATTCGATTTTGTCGCATTTAATTATTTTTATTATCAATAAATAAAATATTCCGTTAATATTTATATATTTAAATTATAGGCTTAAAATTAAAATAAATTTAAAGAATAAAAAGAATTAAAAACGATAAGTAAATAGAGAGAAAATTAATGGCGGTAAAAAAAACGAATAAAAAAGCGGTTAGAAAAACTGTTTCCATAAAATCAAAATCTAAAAACGGCGAAAAAAATTTGTCGGAAAGATTGCAATTAAAATTGAAAAAGTCCGAAGAGAGAATAATCGAATTAAACGAAAAATATAAAAAAATAATAGAAATTCAAAAACAAAAATTGGAAAACAGATACAAAAAGGCGGAAGAAAAATATAAAAAAATAGTAAAAAAATTGGAAGATAATCTTAAAAAGTCCGACAGAGAAAATTCTAAAAGCGAAAAATCAAATAAAAGCGAACTTGACAAACTACAAAAAAAGATAAAATTATTGGAAAGAAAAAACGCCAAATTGGAAGCGGAGAAAATAAAAGCCGAAGAAAAAATTTCAAAAACCACAAAAATCGAAAAAGATTCATTAAGAGATTCGATAAAAGAAATTAAAGAATTAAGAAAAAAATTAAAAGAGTCCGAAGAAGAGAGAAAAGAATTAACTTTCAAATTAAAGGAAGCGATAGCCGAATTAAAAAATAATAAATTATCAAGCGGATTATCGAAAGAAGAAAAAGAGCAATTCAAAGAAAATCTAAAAACTCTAAAAAAGATAAAAAAAGAAAACAAAATATTAGACAGAAAAAGAGAATTATTAAAAAAAGAGGCTCAAAAAGTAAAGGCGATTAGAAGCAATATTAAAGAATCTGCAAAAAATATAGCATCGACTATAAGAAACAGTCAAGTCAATTATTACGGAAGCAAAGATAACGGCGAAAGCAATTTGAACTCTGAATATCCTACCGATTCTTTAAATATAACCGATACGGAAGAAGGACTAAAAAAACTCGCCGCAATTTTATGCGCTGCTATGGACGATTATAGAGAGCAAAAAGAAGCGGAAGAAAAAGAAAAACAAGAATTATCTGCAGGAGAAGAAAGATTAAATAAAGCTGCGGAACAGTTGGAAGCTATGGCAGAAAGCGAAGATAATAATCTTAAAAGACCTTTTACTATAATCGACAAAATAGAAAACAGCAGAGTTGAAATTAACGAAGGTTATTCGCAGACGGTGGGAGGACAAACTATAGTCGCAAAACCACATGACGAAAACGCTCTTCAGTCACAATCGCAGCCGCAATCACAAATTCCAAATATAACGGTAAAAGTAGAAGCACCGAAAGAATCTTCAAAATTGGCAAAACCCGAAACTCAATTAAAACCGGCGAGCGAAACTCCGACTATGAGAATGAAACTTTTGGACGATACGGACGATTACGAAAAAAAATTGGTTATTACTTACGGATTCGACAATATGCCCGAAAATACTTATTATTCAAAATATAAAAGAATATTAAGAAACGCCGCAAGAATAAGTTTGCTTGGGAATTTGCAGGAAGGACTCGAGATGTTTAAATTGATAAGAGCGCAGAATATTCCCGATGAATATAAACAAATGATAGATAAAAATATTCAGGATATAACTTATTATTTAAGAGGATTGCATAGAGTTAGAATAGAATAATATTTATTAAATAAAAATATAATAAAATTACCATCATAAATTTTTTATATTTTCTATTATAACCGCAAAATTCATTCCTAAAGAAGCCTTTATTAAAATCGCCGTGTCTTTATTTAGAAACTCTTTTATTTTTTCAATCGAATCTTCCGCTTTTTCAAAATAAAATTTCTTGCAATTAACCGTTTCGTAAATATATTTCGAATAATCGCCGCATGCTATGACGACATCTATATTATTTAAAGAATTGATTAAATTACCGATTTCTCTATGATAGAATTCGCTTTTTGGTTCAGTTTCGAGCATGTCGCCTATAACTGCAATTTTTTTTTTTTCTTTTCTTTTAGACAAATAATTAATCATATTTTTTAAAGCTAAAGGATTAGAATTATAACAGTCGTTTATTACTATACAATCTTCGCAACCTTTTATTTTCATTATCTGCATTCGATTTTTTGGGGATTTGTAATTTATTAAAATTTCGGAACATTCTTTTAAATCGGCGTTATATATTTCGGCTATTTTAAGAGCGGATAATATATTGCTTAAATTAAAATCTCCGATTAAATTATGTTTAAAAATAATTTTCTTATATTCAAAAGTGTAATCGTCTTTTTTAATTATCTCTTTAATGTCAATTTCTATTATATTTAAATTTTTCTTTTTAGCCTCTTCGATTAATATATCAACTTGATTCGATTTTTTATTTATTATAGCAAAAGAATTTTTTTTCATGTGATTAAACAATTCGCTTTTTGCCAAAGCTATATTTTCCAAAGAACCCAAATTGGCTATATGAACTTCCTCTATATTGTTTATTAAAACCGTATTCGATTCTATAGCTTCCGATATTCTTAAAAGTTCGTTTTTATGATTCATTCCCGCTTCGATTACAGCGATTTGAAAATTCTTATCCAAATTAAAAATCGTTTTAGGAACTCCTATTTCGTTATTTAAATTTCCTTCCGTTTTAAGAACTTTGTATTTTGTCGATAAAAATAACGCCGTTAATTCTTTGACGGTAGTTTTTCCGCAGCTTCCCGTTATCGCTATAATCGGAATATCGAATCTTCTTCTGTATTCTCTTGCAAGTTTTATAAAAAAAAGAATCGTATCGTTATGATAAAAAACTTTAGAATCTTCGGGCATTTTTATATTTTCGCTTAAAATAAAATATCGGCAGCCTTTGTTATAACAATCTAAAGCAAAATTATTTCCGTCAAATTTTTCTCCTTTTATAGCCAAAAAAATTTTATCTTTATTGAATTCGTCTCTGCTGTCGGTTGAAATGTATAATTCTTTATTTTCTTCTTTTTCTATGTCTTTTGGATAATCGGCTTTTAATTCTTCTGCGACTTTTATTATATCTTTTAAGCAAGTTTTTCCCATAAATATTTTTCCGTTTAATTTTATATAAATATTTATAATAAAAAATATGATTATTGTCAAGAATATTGTCGAAACCGCAACGAAATGAAATAATCTAAATAAAATATGATTTTCTTTACAGCGGATTATTTCATTTCTTTCAGCTTCTCGTAATAACGGCGCATTTTGTAATTGCAATTATTTCCCATCATTTCAGAAGGCATATATTTTACAAAATGTTCGGTAATCAACTTAAATAAAGAATAAATTAATTTTTAAACTTCTCTATGTCGAAATATTATAATGGTATACTTTATTTAAATAATTGTTAAATTATGATTAGAAAAAGGTTTTATTTAATTAGAAATAGTATATAATATATTTAAGGATTTATTTTTTGTAAGGAGAATAAAGTGAAATTTTCAAAAATTTTGATTACAATTTTTATTTTAACTTTGGCGATTTCATGCACGGTTTCCAAACTCGAAATTACTAAACCGGACAGCAGTTTTTTCTTAAGTAAAATGACAGGTTGGAGTGGGCTTGATGTTAAAGATGGTGGAAAAACTATAACTATTGGGAGTGATAACTATACTTTTGAAAAACCTATAGC
>CAZRYV010000093.1:0-8233 GCA_964604385.1 uncultured Brachyspira sp. | reverse complement strand
AAAACAGAGCGGATATGTTTTCGGACATTAAACTTTCCAAAAAAGATTTGAATGTCATTTTCGATTATCTTAAAAATAATTAATTTTTTAATTTGACAAATAGAATAAGGCATAACTTAAATAAAATTCCAACTTTGAAATATTTACCGAAACTTTTTTAATGTCTTTTGTTTTTTGATATTCTTTTAACGAGGCGCTTAAATTTTCCGTTAGTTTTTTTGCATGACTTATTTCCAATTTTTCTAATTTATCGCAGATTAAATTTATTTTTTCTATAAAGGAATAATCTATATTATCCACTCCCGAAAAAATCAAATCGGATAATAAAATTTCTAATTCTTTAAAAATTTCCAAAATCATAATCGTTTTGTCATTATATAAAAAACCCCCTTTAAATTTTTAAAAATTTAAAGGAGATTTTTATTTTATATAAACAAATTAATTTCCCGTATATGTCGTTTCTTTTCTCACATCCAACTTCGATACAAAATCGTTATAAACTTGCAAATCGTCTATGCTCGTTATAATCACAAATTCGTTTCTTCTTAAATCGGATTGATTAGGGTATTCGGGTAATGATTCTCCCAAAGGACTTTCCATTAATCTGTTTTCCGCTATTCCGCTATTGATTAAATATATTTTAGCGTTTCTTGCCCTTTCTACCGATAGATTATAGTTATAAGGATAAGCTATACCTCTATTGCTCGTATGTCCTTCGACTATGATACTAATATTGTCATTCATATTCATAAATTCTATGACTTTTCCCAAAGATACGGAAATATTGGCAGGCATATTTGTAGAAGCAAAACGGTATATGACTTTTGTATCAGCCACAAGTATTTTTCCTCTCTCCGTTTCTCTTATTGAAATTCCCATCGGAAAAATCAATTCGTTTCTATTTGTATCAATCGTATCGGTCGCATTCGTATTAATATCTTCTACTACCACTACTTCTTCTACGGGAGGAGGCGGAGTTTGAGGCTCTTCTACAACCGTATTTTGAGTGCTTTTACATGATACAAAAATTATTAAAACTAAAATCAATAAAAAACTTTTCATAAATTTATTAAAATCCTTTTATTATTTTTTTATTCCATTTCTTTATTAACATCGATTGTTTTAGCGAAATCGTTATATTTTTTCAAATCGTCTTCGTTCATTATAATTATGAATTCGCTTCTTCTGTTATTTTCTAATTCAGGATATTCAGGCAAAGCTTCTCCGAAAGCGTTTTTCAACAATTTGCTGTTTTGCGCTCCTAATTTTATCAAATAATTATAACTTTTATCCGCTCTTCTTTGAGATAAATTATAATTATATTGGGCGCGTCCTTCTTTACTAGAATTGCCTTCAACCATTATTCTTATGCTTGGATTATCGTTAATTATTTGATAAACCAAATTATAAGCGTCTTCATAACTGCCTATTTCTATAGTTCTATCGAAACGAAATTTTACCTCTCTACCGCTCGATAAATTCAAAACGCTTCCCCTTGGAGTTTCTCTTACGCTTACTCCGTTTGGAAGTTTTAATCCCGCACTTTGTTCGGGAGGCGTCTTTTTTGGAGTGGTTTCGCATGCCACTGCCGCTATAAAAATAACCGTTAAAATCAAAAATATCTTTTTCATGTTATCCTCGCAAAATACTTTATTTTTAAAACATATATTTTATTATATTCGAAAAATATATTTTTATCAATATAATAATTTAAAAATTTATTAAACAAAATTAAACAAATTTGAAATGAATTTAATTAAAATTATCGTATATATTATCCAATATGTATTTTAATTTCATAGCTTCCAACTGTCCCGGAGCGGAAGAAGATTTACATGATGCGAATGTCATCACAGAACCGAATATTCTCGTTATAATTCCAAGTTTTCCCATAGATATAGCGATTATTGGAAAATCTTTTATTTCGGTTATGGCGTCAAGTAAAATAATTACATCTTTTTTATTTTTAGGCATATAAGCTACCTTCGCTATATCGCATTTTAATTTTATCATTTTATTTATTATCGAAACTATATATTTTTTTGAAGGAGTTTTATTAAAATCATGATTTGAGATTATAGTTTTTATATTTTTTTCTTTTGAAAGTTTTATTATATTTTTTATATCTTTTTCTCTTAAACTTAAAATTTCCAAATCTATTAAATCGAAACATTTATTTTCTATAATCGATTTATAAATATTTATTATTCTATTATAATATTTATTATAATAATTATAAAAATCATTTTTTATTTCTCCGCCTTCTTTTTCGCTTCTCATAGTAAAAATTATTGGCTTATTCGTTATTTTTTTTATATCTTTCGATATGTCTATTATATTTTCGTTTATAATTTCTTCGCTATCATTAATAATGTTTTCCAAATAAAAATCCGCTCGCCATTCTATAATGTCTATTGGCAATTTGTTTATATACTTTATATATTTAACGATATCTTTTTCTGTTTTTTCTATTACGGGAACGCATATTTTTGGAGGATTCTCTCCAAGTTTAATATTTTTAATTTTTACAATATTTTCCATTTTATAACCTTATCTTAAATTATTTAGTTTATTTAAACATTTTAAATATAATTAAATAAAATTTCTTTAATATATTCTACGGGCATTTTTTTATCAGTCCAAAGTTCAAAAGACAAAGCCCCTTGATATAAAAGCATTCCAATTCCATTTACGATTTTGCAGCCTTCTTTTTCGGCTATTTGCAATAATTTCGTTTTAGTGGGATTATATATAATGTCGCTTACGATTAAATCTTTTCTGAAAAAACTTTTATCTTCTATTAACGATATATTTTCTTTCATTCCCACATTCGTAGCGTTTATCAGCAAAATACTTTCCTCTATTTTTCTTTTCAAAATATTTTTGTCTTCCAAAGAGTACAATTCTATTTTGCAATTAGTTTTATCGGATATATTATCCAATATTTTTTTTTGCTCTTCCCAATTTTTATCTCTCTTAAAAACAAATATATTTTTTACGCCTTCAAATACCGCTTGAGATATTATGGAAATCGAAGCGCCTCCCGTTCCAAGAATGGTTATATTTTTATTTTTTACGAATATTTTTTCTTCTTCCAAAGATTTAAAAAAACCTTTTCCGTCCGTGCTATAACCTTTCAATATTCCGTTATCGTTAACTATTGTGTTGACGCTTTGAGAGAGTTTAGCCGTTTCGGAGATTTCGTCCAAATATTGAATAACCTCTTTTTTATTCGGCATTGAGAGATTAACTCCTCGCATTTTGAGAGTTTTTATCGACTTTACGGCGTCTTTTAAATTATCTTTATTAACTTCAAAAGACAGATAAGCGTAATTAAGCCCTAATTTTTTAAATGCGTTATTATGAATTATAGGCGATACGCTATGAGCGGAAGGAGAAGCGAATAATCCTGTCAATACGGTTTTTGAATCTATTTGCATTTATAAAAACTCCCTAAATAAAAACTTTAACAAAAATTTTAAATAAAAGACTTTAAATTAAATAAAAAACTTTTAATAAAAAAATCTTAAAAAAAATTATTAAAAAATTTTCTTATGAATTATAAGCCTTTATTTTTTTTATCCAATCTTTATATTCCTTATCAGAAATTTCATTTAAAATTTTAACATAAGGATTTAATTTCGGATGCAGTTTAGTAAAATAATTTGTATCCCATTTAACCGCTTTATTCCACATTCCTTCGCTGTCCATAATAATTATATGAGTATCGTCAATATCGTTTGGAATTTCCTCAGGACCCATATCTCCGTATATTATATTGTTTAACTCGAGTTCGCCATCTTCATTTTCTATTTTATATTTTCCGTCTTTTCCCAAAGCGTATATAGTGTAATACTGTTGATGCGCTTGAGTTTCTATAAGTTCTTTCGGGTATTCTTTTCCAATCGCTATATTATATATTTTTTCATCGAACTCATAACCTTCTATTCCGTATCTTTTTAATAAATCTTTTTTATATAATTCGGCTTCCATTAAAGTTATAAGATAATAACAGTTGCTTATATCGGCAGTTTCTATAAAAAAACCTCTTTCGACTTTTGGAGATAAAATTAATATTTTGGTAGTATCGCAGGCTTCGGCGGCGACATGCAGATAACCCAAACCCGCAATATAATTTTCCAAATACTCTATATATTCTATCGGCTCCAAACTTCTAAAATACGAACGCAAAGGACGGCTTGCGCATGCAATCGTCATTATCGGCGCTACCATCATATCGATTCCTAAAAAAGCTTCCAAAGGTTTGTAATCGAGTCTATACATTATTTCCAAATTTAAATTTGCAATATCGTTTTCGGTTATTTCGTCCTCGTCAACATTGTAGAATTGAGATACATTTTCTATAAATCTGCATGCATAATCTATATTCTTATAAAATAAATCTATAATTTTTTTTCCGATATTTTTATCGACTTTGTCCGTATGATAAAATGCATGAGCTATAAAATTTGCAGCGCTATACGATTTTAATATGTCCATGTTTTTAAGTTCTAAAGATAATTTTTTGCAAATTTCAAATTCTTCGTTACGATTATTTTTTGAATATTCTTTTAATTTTAAAAAGTATTCGTTTTGAGAGATTAATTTTTTATTTAAAACTTCGTCTATATTCGATTTTTCTTTTGCGTATTCGATATATTTTTTTACAATATCGTTTGAATCGTTCATTAATATCCCCCTCAAAATAAAATTAAAGAATAAAACAATAAAATGGAAAATCAATTTAATTATAAATCATATTTCAATTAAAATCTATTGATTAATTATTATATTCGATTTATAATATAAAAATACAGTCATTGAAAATATAATAAATAATAAAAATAAAATAAATAATTTAAAATAAAAAACAAGGAAAATAGAAATTTTATTATGCCGAAAATATTAATCGCCTCCGATTTGCATTTAAGTTTGTCCGAAAAATCCTATTCTTTTTCCGTGTTTGACGAAATACTTGAAAATGCAAAAAATTATGACGCTTTATTTTTACTTGGAGACACTTTCAATACTTTTGAAGACGCCGAAAAACTTAAAGAAGAATTTTCAAAAAAATCTGAAATATTTAATAAAAATATTTATCTGCTTAAGGGAAATCATGAATATTTAAAATCGGGAGGAATTGCTTTAAGCAAATTGAAATTCTGCGAAAATATAAAAATAATTGAAAATATAGATTTTATCAATATGGAAAATTTAGATATAGTAGCCGTAGCCTATAGCGAAAATTATAACATTGACGAATATTTTATAAAAAAAATAGAAAACCTAAAAGAAAAAAACAGAATATTTTTTGGACATGGAATAGTCGAAGGAACTTTATGGGCTATTGAAGAAAACGAAGAATCTGCATTTATACCAATAGAAACGGTAAAAAGAGTTAATCCGAATCTTGCCGTTATAGGACATATTCATAAACAAATCGAAACGAATATAGAAAATATAAATATAATATATCCCGGCTCGGCGAGAGTATGGAGAAAAAGTAAATCGGAAACCGAATCAAGAAAATGTTTAGCTTTAAATATAGACGGAGATTCTATAAATAAAAATTATATTAACTTAAAAACAGCTGGAGAATATAGAATTTATAATATGAATGTCGTAGATATAGAATCCAAAATTGAAACTATGTCAAAAAATTGGAGCAAAGAAGATATAATCGATATTAATATTTACGGTATAATCGAAGACGAAAACGAACTTGAAAACAAAAAGAAAGAAATTTTAAATAAATTTTTTGAATATGTCAGAGAAATAAATATAAAAAATTCGAATTTATTTTTTCTTGAAAATGCAATAAACGAAAATATAATAAAAGAATTTTTGTCAGTAGCGGAAGAATTTGAATTGAAAATGGAGAGCGAAGAAGATTTGGAAATTATCGAACTTGCAAAATTAATTGGAATTGAAAAAATATCTTTAGCTTTACAGAATAAAAAATAGAAAAATAAGCGAGAATATATGATTTTAAAATTAAATAAATTTGGGAAATTTAAAAATCAGTCATTTAAAATATCTAAAGGAATCACTTTATTTTACGGAGAAAACGAATCGGGAAAAACAACGATATTCGATTCACTTATGACGCTTTTTTCAGAAAATAAAAGAGTGAGCGCTTTTTCAAAACAAATAAAATTAAGATACGGAAACGACATAGACATATCTTCCACTCCTAAAGTTCCAGATAATTTAAAACTTCATCCTCAATCTTATAACAATTTATACGCTATAAGACAAAGCGAAATAATATTTGAAATGTCGGACAGTAAAAAAGATTCTAAAGATTGGGAAAGCGAAATAAAGAAAAAATTATTCTCTTCGGATGTCGATATTGGAAAAATGGTTTCGGAAATAAAATCGGAATATTCTGGAAAATCTCAGAATTCCGTTTCTTATAAATTAAATATTTTGGAAAACGAAAAAAACGAAATAGACGCAAAACTGCTTAATTTATACGACAAAATAAAAAATTCCGTAAGTAAAAAAGATGATTTAAAAGACTTGAAAGAAAATATATTTTTGCATGAAAATATTTTGAAAGAAAAAATCGAAGAACAAAAAAAATTATATTCTTTAATGAAATCTAAAAAAGAATCGGAAACTAAAAATAAAAAACTTAATCTGTTAAAACAAATAAACGATTTTAAAAATTCGGACGATTTTTTAAGAAGGAACGAAATTTTTAAAAATGATTATTCCAACGAAATAAACAATAGAATGAAAAAAATCGAAGAGTTAAAAACGAATATCTCTTATATAAACGGCAAAATGGAAGCTTTGAAAAAAAACTCGGAAGAAAAAAATAAAATCGATTATGAAAGTATAAAGATAAGAATAGAAAACGCAATAAAAAAAATTGACGGTTTAACTAAAAAAAATAAAATAACGCCGAAAATAATATTTTTAATTATAGTAGCTTTTATATCTTCTTTTCTCGCTTTATATTTTAAAAATCCGATATTGCTTTTTATTATACTTCTTGCAATTCCATTTATGTTTATTAAGGAAAATAAAAATTCAAAATTGATAAGCGAAATATTGGAAAGTTTGCCCGAATTAAATATCGAAGAGAGGGATATTTTAACTATTAAAGATATTTTAAATAAGGAACTTGCAAAAATAGAAATTCTTATGTCAAAAAAAGACGAAGAAGAAATTGAAAATTATAAATCCGAAATGGAAAATAATTTGAAAGAATTAGAAAATGAAAATAATTTGCTTGCTCGGATTTTTGAAAAATTAAAAGTAAAAAATAAAGATGAATATTACGAGATAAAATACAATTACGATTTATTATTAAAAGAAAACGAAGAAAATTTTAAAAGATTGATAAACGAAGCGAAAAAATCAGGATTTCAAAATATAGAAATACTTGAAACGGACTGTATAAGAATATTGAAAGAACTTGACGATAAAGGCGTTAATCCAAACGATTATAACGAAATGGAAATAAAAAAAACGGAAAACGATATAAAAAATTTGGAAGAGGAAATAAATATTTTGAAAGAAGAGATAAGCAAAATAAAAAATAATATTTCGTATATCGAAGGCGAACTTAATAACTTTGACAATATTCATGCCGATATAATCAATTTTGAAAGCAAATCGGCTCAAATAAAAGAGGATATAATAAATTTGAATAAAAGAAAAAAAGCTTTAAAATTGCTTGAAGAGATGCTTTTTAGTATAAGCAAAAAAAATGACGATATATTTAAATCGCTTTCAAAAGAGGCTAAAGTTTTATACAATCATATTACGGGAAAAAATTTATCGGACGATGGAATAATAATGTCTGGATTCGATAAAGAAAAAATATTAGTTGCAGATAAACAAAACGAAATACGAAATGTAGAGCTTCTTTCTTCCGCCACAAAGAACGCAGTTTATATAGCTATGCGTCTTTCGATACTTGCGAAAATTCATCAAGCGGGAAGATTAATATTGCTTGACGACCCATTTATAACTTTCGACAATAACAGAACAAAAGAGGCTTTATCTTTTATAAAAGAATATTCCAAAAATTATGATATTCCCGTGGCGATTTTTACGAAGGATATTTTTATAAAAGATTTTTTGTCTCAATACGAAGATATTACAATATACGAACTTTCCTAATTTTACAAATTATTTTATTTTGGTTGCCACGCTTTCACTTTCAATGACAATTTTTTTTATTAAATTGTTGACAAAATTTATAAAAATGCTATAATCT
>CAZRYV010000092.1:5039-8241 GCA_964604385.1 uncultured Brachyspira sp. | reverse complement strand
AAAATGTCCAAATTAATTTTATTTCCTAATTCAAAGGCAAGAGACTATTATTTGTATAGTTTGAATAATTGTTATTCGCTCGATATAACGAATTATAAAACTTTATTCGAATTCTATAGAGTGACAATCGATAGGTTTTTTAAAATGTATTCTATAGAAAATCAAGTTTATAGTTTGGAAAATTCGGCGGCGATAATAAATCTATACGAAGCTATGATTTTATTTACGAATAAAAATAAAGATTCCATAATATCGAAACAAAATAAAAATTACGAACTTGCCTCTTATATTTATGCTTTTATGGAAGAGATGACTTTTGCAAAAATTATCAGCGGCGAAGATTTGAATTTTCACGAATCTTTGAAAGATATAAAAAAAATAATTTCTATTTATAAATTAAATAATAAGTCAAAAAATTTTTTAGACGAATGCGATATTTTTGAATTGTTTATAAATGCGATAAATAAAAAAGAAATAAACGATTTTAAAGAATACGATTTTATAGAAATTTATAATTTTGAAAATATTCCTTTGAGATATTCAATATTTTTGGAGACGATAAAGAAAAATTATAATGTTAATATAAAAGTGTTTATGCCTTACGACATTAAAAATATTTTTCCAAATTATAAAGAATTTTATCAAGGAATAGACGATTTGGAAGATTCTAAAATAGAAGATTTTGCAAAAAATTTAATCGATAAAAATAATTTAAATAAATATAAAGAGCGGATAAAATTAATAGCGGGATTTGGAGTCAAACAAGAAATAGACGCCGTGATAGACGAAGTTATAAAACTTAAAGATGCAAAAATTTCTTTAAGCGATATTGCGTTAATATTTTCGGACACTCAAAAATATAGAGAAGCTATAGTCGAAAGATTAAAAGAATGCGATATAAAATTTAATCAACGAAGAGGAAATTTTATTTGGAGAATGCCGCTTATTCCCGTTTTAACTTCGATATTTTTTATATTGAATAATGAAAATGAGATAGACACGGACGCTTTGATAAAATTATTATCTTCTCCTTATTTGACAAACATAGAAGGAATTAATCCGTATAATATAAGAGAGTTATTATATAAAGAATTTAAAATTTTTAAAAAAATGCCATTGAATGATTTTTTAAGAGAGTTATCGTATAATGTTGAAAATAATGAAATTAATAAAGAATATAAAAAACTTTCAAATTCTATAATAAAATTAATTGAATTATTAAAAAAACTTAAGTCTTGCGATACTTATAATAAAATAGGTTTCGCTTATATAGAAATATTAAAATTCTTAAAAATAGATTTAATATTCGAAGAAAATATAGAATATGAGAAAAGCTATAATTCTGTTTATATAGAAAAAGACGACTCATTTTATAAAGACAATAATTCTTTATCATCGTTTATAGAAATCGTATTAAAACTTTCGGTTAGCGATAATTCGACTAAAATCTCTCATGCGGATTTTCATGAAGCTTTGAATTTATTAATAAGAAACGAATATTTAAATAATGTTAATAATGAAGAGATATCATTAACCGTAAGCAATTTATACGACGCTAGAGGATTAAAAGCCAAATATTTGTTTATACTCGGAGCGAATAACGATTTTATAAATAGAAAACCTGACACATTTTTTATAAGCAATAAAATAAGAGAAGCGATAAACGATAAATATAAAAAATATGTTTTCGCCACACAGAATTTATTAAGCGATATTTCTTACGCTTTATTTTTAAATATTCTTTCTTCCTGCGACAATGAAAGTGCCGTTTATTTTTCTTTCAGATTAAAAGACAAAGACGGAAATTTGGAAATTCCATTTTTTTACATAGAAGATTTATTTGCGGAACTCGGATGCGAAGATTTTAAATTCGACACTTTAAAAGAAAACGGATTAATATATAGAAAAGATTATATACAAAACGGAAACAATATTCGCTCGCAAAAAGAAAATATGATGAGCCTATTTTTGTATAAAGAAAATTATCAATATCCCAATAATATTATTTTTGATAAAGATATTAAGAATATAGTAAATTCGGTTTATAACAAATACGAAATAAACGGTTATACAAATCCTCAAAATTTTATTTCTATCTTAAAAGAAGATTTGTCAAATATTATATCGGTAAGCAAAATAAAAGAGATAATGGAATGTCCGATTAAATATATTTATACGAGATTATTTGAAAGAGATTCAATCGATTCTTTAATTATGGGAATAAATTATATGGATAAAGGAACTATTTACCATAATATTTTTGAAAATTTTTACAATAAAATAAAAGAAAAATTTAATAATAATTGCAAATTGAAAGAAGTTAATTTTGAATCTTATAAAACTATTGCAAAAGAAACTATGGAAGAATATTTAAATAAAATAGAAATAAAAATCTATAACGAAATAGACAAAGAAGTTATAAAAGAAGAGATTGATAGCGTTATGGATTCTTTTATAAAATACGAAATAGATTTGGCTAAAAATAGCGATTATATTCCGAATAATTTTGAAGAGAAAATAAAAGAGATGGAAGTATATTCTTATAATAATCGTAATATAAAAATAGGCGGGCGAATCGACAGAATAGATTTTAGTTATTCCAACGATAATAAAATAAACGGAATAAGAATCGTTGATTATAAAGCGAGTTCTTATCAAAAAGAATTAAAGAAAAGCGCATCGATAGAAGAAATTATAGACGCTTATTTACAGCCGATTTTATATTTAAAATATGCAATAGACGAGTATATAATAAAACCTAATTCTAATAATAATTTAGATGTGGACGAATTAGTAGAAAGGTGCGAGGTGGTATTTGCAGTTTATAAAGAATCTGATATTGTAAATAAAAAAGATTATATTATTTATGACGATAAAGACATTCTTTTATCAATTTGCGGTTATAAGGAAGGAGATTATAATTTGAACGACTATTTTGATAAAGTATTTAAAAATATATTTGAAGATAAATTAATTGCCGTTTCGGGCGAGCAATGTTTGAATTGTATAAACTCTCAATACTGCGAATTTGTTTATAACAACGAAGAATAAATAAATTTTTTGCTTGACAAGAAATATAAAAAATGATAAAATAAATAATTATTATGAATATTAACAATATAATAAAAAACATTCGGTTGAATCCTCAATCCTCAATCCTCAATCCTCAATCCTCAATCCTCAATCCTCAATCCTCAATCCT
>CAZRYV010000092.1:0-4939 GCA_964604385.1 uncultured Brachyspira sp. | reverse complement strand
AATCCTCAATCCTCAATCCTCAATCCTCAATCCTCAATCCTCAATCCTCAATCCTCAATAATATTTTAAAAATTTTTTTTATTTGCATTAATTATATAAAATGCTTTCTCTCGGCATTGCATTCAAAAAATTTATTGTTGAATATTCGGCAAAATTTTATTTTTTAACAATTTTAAAGGAGTAATAAATGACTGAAAAAACTATAAACGACATTGTTTGGTGGATACCAAATAGAAAATTAAGAGATAATATAAGAGCAGTTTTATATGAAATAAAAGATATTCATAAAATTGTAATGGATATTCGTAGGATTATGATAACAAAATATTCCGATGTAAACGATATCTATTCCGGTAAATTAGGCGGGATAGATTTTAAATTTTATGATTCCATATCCTCTTGCACGGCTGGATTATTGTTTGCAGAAATGGATGATTATAATTTTGATTCCATAGATTTTAAAGAAGGAGATGTTGTTATAGATATAGGCGGAAATATTGGAGGAGCGTCTATTTATCTCGCTAAAAAATATCCTTTTCTTAAAATATACGCATTCGAACCCGATAAAAATAATTACGAAAATTTTTTAAGAAATATAGAATTAAATAATATAAATAAAGATATAATAAAAGTATTTAATTTGGCTATAACGAAAGACAGAAGAGATGTAATGGTAAATTCTCCGTTTCATAATAGCGGTGAAGGTAATATTTATAACTTTTATTCAGGGGATATGGCTAATACAACTCCAAATATAAAATCCATAACTTTAGACGATATATTTGCAAATAATAATATTTCAAAATGCAAATTATTAAAAATCGACTGCGAAGGAGCGGAATACGAGATACTTTATAGCGCCAATATAGAAAATTTAAAAAATTGCGAATATTTGCGTGGAGAATTTCATGGAGTAAATAAACAAGAAGATTTAGATTTATATAATTATTGTAGTAAATATATAAAAAATATAGAAATAATATATAATTCAAATGATTATTCCAAATATTAAAATAATAGAATATATTTTTAGAAATTAAAATTTAGATATAATCCACATTATAACCGATAAAACTATACTCGCGATTATGCAGGTGACTATTGGAAATGCGAAAGTAAAATTTTCTTTTTTGATTACTATATCGCCGGGCAATTTTCCAAAAGGAAGTTTTATATTCAAAATAGTTAATACTCCGATTATAACCGCTATTATTCCGATTACTATCAATAATTTTGCAAAATAATTGTTCATAGATTATTCGGACATCCTTTTATTTAATTTTTCTATATCCTTATCATGTCCCGCTATTACCAAAATATCTCCTTCTATTAAAGATTCATCCGGGTCGGGAGTGCAATCAACCGTCACTCTCTTCTCTCCCAAAATGCTTATCGCTTCTTTCTTTATTGCGACTACATTTATTTTATATTTTTTTCTTAAATCCAATTCTTTCAAATTCTTTCCCGCAAGTCCCGAATGAACGGGAAATTCTACTATAGAATGATATTCCGTTAAATCGTATAAAAGCAATGATTCTCCAACCTCTAATTGCTCCGCTATATGAATCCCCATAGATTCTTCTGGACTTACCAAATGAGTCACTCCAATCATGCTTAATATGGCTTTATGTTTTTCATTAGAATATCGCGCTATTATATTTTTAACATTTAATTCTTTTAATAAAAGAGAAGTTAATATGCTCGTCATCATATCTTCTCCAATGGTTACTATAACGGCGTCAAATTTATTTATTTCTATAGATTCGAGAGCCTCTTTTTGTGTAGAATCTAATCTTATAGCTTGAGTGACATTATTTTTGATAGCTTCGATTTCGTTAATATCGTTGTCTATTGCCAAAACTTCAACGGAAGGTTTGCCCATAAGTCTATTTATCAAAGCCTTTCCTAATGTGCCGACTCCTATAACGGCATATTGCAACATAAAAACCTCTTCAATAAAAATTCAATTAAAATTATTAATTAATTATAGTTTAATACAAAAATTTGTCAAAAATTTTATAGAATATAACGGATATTTAGACATATTTTACTATGATATTAGTCAATTATAATTATTGACAATTTTAGCTTATATTTTAAATTTTTAATAAAATGGCAATTTTTTGACAAAGCCGTTTTTTTAACTATACTTGATAGTATGGGCTTGATAATGTGGTATAAAAAATTAATGATTATCGGAGGAAATAATTTTACAACACATATTTGATAATTAAGGGTTTAAAAATTATGAATAAAAACCGTAAGCTTATAATAATTTTAATTGGCAAGTTATAAGCGAACAATTTTGTAGCTAAATGGAGGTAATATGGCTAATAAAGGCAGAGTGATTATAGAAAAAGAAGAATGTAAGGGATGTTCCAACTGCGTTTCAGTTTGTCCCACTAAAATATTATATTTGGATAAAGACAATATGAATTCTTGGGGATATTATCCTGCAGCAGTTACCGATATGGAAAAATGCATCGGATGCGCCAATTGCGCTATGATGTGTCCCGATTTATGCATCACTGTGGAAAGATTGGATAAGTGATAAAGAAGAGTGAATAAAGGAGAGACAATATGGCTAAAAAATTAATGAAAGGAAACGAAGCTATGGCGACAGCCGCAATAGCCGCAGGATGTAGATGTTTTTTTGGTTATCCTATTACTCCTCAAAACGAGATACCCGAATTTATGTCTAAAGCTATGTTTGAATCGGGAGGTTATTTCGTTCAAGCCGAAAGCGAAATTGCGGCAATTAATATGGTTTACGGAGCGGGCGGAGCGGGAGCGCGGGCTATGACTTCTTCATCTTCTCCTGGAATAGCTTTAAAGCAGGAGGGAATATCATATCTTGCGGGAGCGGAAATTCCAGCCGTTATACTCAATGTTATGCGCGGAGGACCTGGGCTTGGAGGAATACAACCTTCTCAAAGCGATTATAATATGATGACTAAAGGCGGAGGAGACGGAGATTATAATTGTCCCGTGCTTGCTCCTTCAAATTTGCAAGAAGCGAGCGATATGGTTATGGAAGCTTTCGATTTGGCGGATTATTATAGAACTCCTGTTTATGTTGCGGCGGACGGTTTTATAGGACAGATGATGGAGCCTGTAGAAATAATTTATAAACCTAAATACGAAATTAAAGAAAAAACTTGGGCTACAAACGGAACGAGGGGAAAAAGAGAAAAAAATATAATCAACTCTTTATATTTAGATGCCGAAACGCTTTATAAACATAATCTGCATTTACAAGAAAAATTTAACCGAATTAAAGAAAAAGAAGCGAGAGCTGAAAAATACAAAACCGAAGATGCCGATATTATATTGGTTTCTTACGGCACTATGTCGAGAGTTTGTCGAGGAATAGTAGATTCTTTAAGAAAAGAAAATAAAAAAATCGGTTTGATAAGACCTATAACTTTATGGCCCTTCCCTGAAAAAGAATTTAAAAATAATAATTGTAAACTCTATATAAGCGTTGAAATGAGTATGGGACAGATGATAGACGATATAAAATTGGCATGCGAATGCAAAGTTCCCGTTAAATTTTTTGGCAAAGCGGGAGGAGTAGTTCCGACCTCGCATGAAATAACGGACGCTATAAAAGAATTTGCGGGAGGGATTTTATGATAGTTTTTGAAAAATCAAAAGGTTTAACTAACGAAAGGACGCATTATTGTCCTGGTTGTATGCATGGAACTTCGCAGAGAATAATAGCTGAATGTTTGGTAGAGCTTAATGTTTTGGATAGAGCGATTGGCATAGCTTCGGTTGGATGCAGCGTTTTAGCGTATAATTATTTTAATTGCGATATGCAACAAGCGGCTCATGGCAGAGCGCCCGCTGTAGCTACGGGAATTAAAAGAGCGGTTCACGATTCCGTAGTGTTTACTCTTCAAGGAGACGGAGATTTAGCTGCTATAGGAACTGCGGAAATAATTCATGCGGCGGCAAGAGGCGAAAATATAACGGTAATATTTTTGAATAACGCTATTTACGGCATGACGGGAGGACAGATGGCTCCTACAACTTTGGAAGGACAGAAAACCACCACCACTCAAGCGGGAAGAGATTTTAAAAGAGCGGGAAAACCTATAAAAGTATGCGAAATGCTTGCCACAATAGACGGGGCTACATTTGTAGAAAGAGTAGCTTTGGATACGCCTGCAAATATAAGAAAGGCAAAAATAGCTACTAAAAAAGCTTTTGAAAATCAACTTGCAGGAAAAGGTTTTTCGATAGTAGAAATGCTTACAAGCTGCACTACAAATTGGGGAATATCTCCAACACAATCGCATAAATGGATAAGGGAATATTTGATTGCTCATTATCCTATGGGAAATTTTAGAAACGATTAATATCAAGGAGTTATTATTTATGAAAACCGAAAGAATTATTTTTGCGGGATTCGGCGGACAGGGAGTTATGTCGATGGGACAGATGATTGCCTATGCAGGAATGATAGAAAATAAAAATGTTACTTGGTGTCCTTCATACGGTCCGGAGATGAGAGGCGGAACGGCGAACTGTTCGGTTGTGGTAAGCGAGGAATTAGTCGGTTCTCCGTTAATATCGCATGACGCTACCGCAGGCGTTATAATGAATCTTCCGTCTTTAACCAAATTTGAAAAAGATATTCTTCCCGGCGGAGTGCTTTTAATAAATTCTTCTCTTATCGAAAAAAAATCTTCGAGAGATGATATAAAAGTAGCCTATGTGGAAGCGAATAA
The DNA here is from genome assembly GCA_964604385.1 of uncultured Brachyspira sp. Classification (GTDB taxonomy): domain Bacteria; phylum Spirochaetota; class Brachyspiria; order Brachyspirales; family Brachyspiraceae; genus Brachyspira. Next base: position 203 of record CAZRYV010000092.1, on the reverse strand, counting down.
AATAGCGGGCGATTTGGGAAATGCCAAAGCGGCAAATATGGTTATGCTTGGCGCTTTACTTTCTTTAGATAATATAGTTTCTTTTGAGAGCGTTCAGCAGGCTTTCTTAAAAGTATTTGGAGAGAGGAAAAAAGAATTTCTACCCGGTAATGAAAAAGCTTTGAATGCGGGCGCCGAGTCCGTAAAATATTTGATTTCTTAAA
>CAZRYV010000091.1:0-8305 GCA_964604385.1 uncultured Brachyspira sp. | reverse complement strand
TAAAAAGCGTTAGTCCCGTTATCAGCGATATTACGATTGAGCGGGTAAAAAGAGCCACTAAAAAATTGCAAGATAAAGCTGTGGGAGTAGAAAATTTAGGATTTAAAGTGTTTGCTTTGGATGATAAACCTAAAATTTTTGAAAAAGAAAACGGCGGCGAAGAAAAAATATTGGAATTAATAGACAAACGAAATTTAAATAAAATGGATATAATAATAAATATGTCGCTTATAAGCGGAAAAACGCTCGATAAAAAAATCGAAACTATTTTTGACGGCAAACTTTATAAATTGGAAGATTCTTATTATTTGATAAATTGCGATAGAGAGATTTTAAAATATTTAATAAAAACTAAAAACGAATATATTTTTATTGACGCTTACGGAGATATGGAATTGGAAGATTTTTTAAATTTAGGCGCAGAGTTTAAAGAGAGATTAATAGCGGTTTATTAGAAATTGATTTTATTTTTTACGGGAAATAATTTTTCTAATTCTATTAATATTCTAATTTCGGTTTTATTATCTTTATCTTCTTTAATAATTTTTTCTAACGAAGAAGGTTTTGGTATTTTCTCTTTATCTTCAATCATTCCTTCAATATGCATTTGTAAAGCTATCTTTCCATTTTTTATAGTTTCTTCTAAAGTTTTTCCCGCGCTTACGCAGCCCGGAAAATCGTAAAACAATATATTATAACCGGATTTTGATTTTATTATATCGGATATATAAGCGTAAACTTTTCCATATTTATTCATAATCAATTTTCCTTAATTTATAAATCTAATTTTGCCTGTATAAAAATGCTTTTTAAAGTCTTTTTAGTTAAATCATGATTTCCATGATACGGGACTGTGACTCTGCCTCTTTTTACGGGATGTTTAAATTGCAAATGTCCGTTTCCCGATTTTATTCTAATCCATCCATCTTTTTCTAAAATCCTTATAATCTCCTTTGCTTTCATATAAACTCTTAAAAATATTTATGGTATGCAAATTATACATAAATAAAAATTATTGTCAATTTATATATTTTATTTTATCTTTCAAATTTACCAATATTTTAAAATTTATATCCTAATAGGAAGAAGATTCTCCAACTCGGTTTTCGACACTTGCGTATTTCCGCTAATAAGTCTCATTACTTTTATATTGACTTTATCGTTTAAGGCTTTATAAATATCTTCCAAAGAATAATCACAATTTGCATTATTTAAAGGATAAATCACATTTACATGATTTTCGCATACAAATTCTTTTTCGTTTACTATAGCCGATTTAATATTTATATCTTTTGAAGAGCCTGTTATTCTATTTACTACAATCACCCTACTTTTCATTATAACTTCTTTCGGAATATCTTTTATATATTGAAATTTTTTATTTCGTATTTTTCCCGCTGCCTGCATCGGAATAACAATTTTCCCGTCAACTATATTTGAAGACCATATTAAAAGCGTGGAATTGTTTTTACAGTCGGTTAATTTTTCTTTATGCTCGTTCCAAACTATAGAACCCGTTTTTACCGCATAGCCTATATCTTTCAAACAAACGGTATTTTTATAGGCGTTATTCAAAAAATTTTTATCTTCCGTAAATATCGTAATTCCGTTTTTTTTAAATATATATTTTGACGATTTTTGAAAATTAGATTTTTTTATATTAGTTTTTTTCAATATTATAAGCATAACTTTTTGATTTGCCGCATGAAAATTATCCGCTCCGTCTATTATATGCAAATATTCCAAACTTGAATTTTCAATTATATATTCTCTGAGTTTTGAAAAATAAGCTCCGTTATTCATCGAAGGAGGAACCACAAATGCAAGATAACCGCCATCTTTAAGCGACTGTAAACCGATTTTTATAAATAACGAAAATATATTTACTCTTCCTTTAATTATGTCAAAATGTTTTTCTTTAAGTTTTTCGTTTAATTTAATTTCAAAATAAGGCGGATTGCCGATAACATAATCGTATTTTTTTTTATTAGCGTCTATATTCAAAGTATTAAGAGTTTTTATATTTGAATTTTTTACCAATTTTGAAGCTATAGCCGACAATTTTTTATCGATTTCAAAACCGTAAAGATTTGGATTTTTAAAATATTTTTCGCATGAAAGCAAAAACTCCCCGCTTCCGCAGGACGGGTCGAGTATATCGGCGTTTTCTTTTTTCGGCAGTTTTGAAATTAAAAGTTCCCTTATAGATTTTGGCGTAAAATATTGTCCGAGTTTTTTTCTTTTTTTGATATCGGCGTTATTTAAATAATCCAAACTTTCTTTGCTATATTCTTTCGTATAATCTTTTTTCATAAAATATAAAATCTAAAAAATATTTTTATACATATTATAAATTTATAAATATAAACTCTGTCAATTATTTATATTTTATATTATAATATATTATTATAATAATAAAATATAAAACCAAAATTAATAAACGATTTTCGATTAAACAATGAAAAAAATAAATATTCTCGTATTAGTATTGACTATTTTATCTTGCAAAACTTTGAATATAATTATTCCAAGCGACATTAAAAAAAATCTTGCAAAAACTATGGACGAAGACAGAAGCGATAACCCTATATACAGAGAATTTAGAGCGGCTTGGTTTTCTACAGTCGCAAATATTGATTTTCCCATAAAAAACGGAAGCGAAGAAGAACAGAAAAATCTTATAATAAAACATTTGGATACTTTATACCAAAATAATTTTAATGCCGTATTCGTTCAAGTGAAACCCGATGCGGGAGTAATTTTTAATTCTAAAATAAATCCCACTACTCGGTATTTTTTCGGAAACGATTCCACCAACGAAAAAGACGATTATCCTTTTGAAACCGATATGCTCGAGTATATAATCGAAGAAGCGCATAAAAGAAATATCGAAGTTCATGCATGGTTTAATCCTTATAGAATTTCGCTCACTTATAATCCTAATAAAAGTTATGAAGAACAATTTTCAAAAAAAAATTTTATTCATACTTATATCTCAAATAATTTAAAACCCGTTTATTGGTTTGACAAGAGATTTTATTTGGACCCGGGAGAGCCTATAAGCGAAAAATATATAATAGATTCTGTTATTGAAGTCGTTGAAAATTACGTTGTTGACGGAATACATTTTGACGATTATTTTTATCAAAACGCCGTTAAAGGAAAAACTTATAGAGATTGGAACGACAAAATAAGCGCCGCAAAATACGCAAAAAAATTCGGATACGATATCAGAAATGTTTCTTATGACGATTACGGAGTTAATGGTTTATACGCTTGGAGAAGAAATAATATAAACAATTTGGTAAGCAAATTATATAACGAAATAAAATCGAGAAAACCTTATGTAAAATGGACTATCTCTCCCGCAGGAGTATGGCGAAACAAAAATAAATTATCGGAATATAAAGGGACGGAATACGGAAGCGACACAAAATCCTATAATCCGAATTTTGACGCTTTGCATGCGGATGTTCTTTTATGGATGCTAAACGGAGAGAAAACGGAATCTTTAAACGCCGCTACGGAAAAAGACGGAATAAATAAAATGTATATTGACGCTATTATTCCTCAAATTTATTGGAGTTCAAAACATAGATTAGTTCCTTTCGACAATATAGTAGATTGGTGGATTGAAGAAGCGAAAAAATCTACAAACGAAAAACTAGCGGATTTATATATAGGGCATGCTCTATACAGAATGGGAAGTTCGACTAATATAGAACCTTGGCAAAATATAGATTTGCTATCCGAACAAATAGATTATATAAGAAAAGAAGGAAAAGGATATATAAAAGGCTCTTCTTTTTTCACTTTGCATAATATGTATAAAAACGACATTAATACGGGAGATTTTGGAAACAATGCGATAAAATATATAAAAGAAAACAATTATTTATATAAAGCGATAGTTCCGACTATGAATACAATGAAAGATTTGAGAGAGATTCCTTTAAAGCCCGAAAATCCAAAAATGAAAAAAAATTTTAATTCTATAGAAATAAGTTTTACCGACCCGAACGAATATAAATTGGACGATTATTCTCATCCAAAACATGGAACTTCCGTTTATTACGCTATTTACAGAAAACAAATTAACGGTTATGAAATAGAATTGATAGATAAAATCAGAAGAACTAATTATAATAAAAATGCAAAAATAATTTACGAAGATAAAACGGCTAATAAAAAATCGAATTATATTTACTATATTACCGCTTTAGACAGAATACATAACGAAAGCGACTATTTAGAAATTGGCTCATAATATTTGCATGATTTTACTGCCATTTTTTTAAAGAATTTCTCATATATTCTACGACATCAGCATTATAAATTTTATTCAATAATTTCAAATCAAAACTCTCGATACTTCCAAAATATAAAATCTCTCCATCGCTTAAAAGCAATATTTTATTTGCAAAATTAAAAACATTATTAATATCATGCATCACGGCTACTATGCATCTTCCATACTCTCTCGCCCATTCTTTTAGATTATAAATAAGTTCTATTTGACTATTTAAATCTAAATGATTTGCAGGTTCGTCCATAAATATAATTTTTGGATTTTGAGCGAAAACTCTCGCTAAAAAAACTTTTTGCAACTCTCCTCCCGAAAGTTCTTTTATAGATTTGTCTTTTAAATGAATAATTTTTAATCTCTCCAAACATTCCAATACAACATACTTATCTTTTTTATCGGGCATAGAAAAAATTTTATCTTTAAAACTTGCATATCTTCCAAGCATTACCGTATCGAAAACGGTATAATCAAAATATATTTCGGACATTTGACTCATAAAAGCCGCCATTTTATAAACTTCTATATCTTTTATATCTTTATCGTTAAAAAATATTGAGCCTTCAAAATTCAAAATATTGCATAAAGATTTTAATAAAGTGGTTTTTCCCGAACCGTTCGGTCCTATAATGCATAATCTGTCGTTTTCAAATAATTTAAACGATATATCTTTTAAAATTTTTTTATCTTCGTAAGAAAAATTTAATTTAGAAACTTCGATTATAGTTTTCATTTATTATTTACCGTTATCTATTATTTTTCATTATCATTTTTTATTTTTTTATTTTAAATTTTCTATTATCAACTTTATTATTAATTTTATTATCAATAAAAAAAACATATAGAAAAAAAGGCGCTCCTATCAACGCCGTTACTATCCCTATTGGAATATTCGCTCCTTGAACCATAATCCTTGAAAATATGTCGGAAATATTCAGCAATATTCCCCCGAAAAGAGCGGAAATTGGCAGGACAACTATATGTTTCGCTCCAAAAATTTTTCTTGCAATATGAGGAGATATTAAATCGACAAATCCTATTATTCCGACAAAAGAAACCAAAATAGCCGTTATAAACGAAGAGATTATTATAAAAAATATTCGCATTTTTCTAGCGTCCACTCCCAAAGATAAACTTGTCGTATCTCCAAAAGTCATTATATCCAAAACAGCGGAATGTCTAATTAAAACGAGTAGAAAAATTATGGAAATTAAAATTATAATAAAAATATCCGCAAAATTTTTTAAATATAAATTTCCTAATTGCCATAATATTATTTGATTAGAATATTTTGGAAATGTATAAATAAAAAAACTCATAACAGAATAAAGAAATAAAGATATTACTATTCCCGCAAGAATTATAGAATTATTATTCATGTATTTGTCTATTTTATTCGATATAAATAAAATAAATATTACGGTTATGAATGCAAATAAAATCGACATTATAGTAAACATATACCGATTAAAATTCATTCCCGTAATTATTAGTAAAGAAGCTCCGAGTCCCGCTCCTGATGATATTCCAAGATTATAAACGGACGCTAGAGGATTTCTCAATACAGACTGTATAACCGTTCCCGTTAAAGATAAAGAAGCGCCTACAAAAAAAGCCAAAATCGAACGAGGAAACCTTATACTAAAAATAATATCGGCGTTTATTTTATTATCGATTAAATTCGGGGAAAATATTTTATAAACAAATATTGATATTATTTCTTTTGGAGATATAAAAGCGTTTCCTATGCAAACAGACAATACTATTGAAGTGAAAACCAATATAAAAATTATTATCATTTTTTTTATCATAAAAATAAATTCCAAAAATAAATTCTAAAAATAAATTCTAAAAAACAAATTCTAATCGTTAAACGCTTCGTTATATTCTTTACCATAAATCGACTCTGCCATTACAAATAATGCATGTATAATATTATGATTCGGCAATGAACTTGAAGGAATAAAATATACCTCTTTATTTTTAACGGCTTTTATATTTTGCCATCCCTTGCGATTAAGTATTTCATGGACGGGATTGTCAATATAATCTACGCTCGTAAATATAATATCGGGATTTGCCGATAATACGCTCTCTTCGGAAACTGCAATCCAAGAATTTCTATTTTCAAAAATATTATAAACTCCTATAATATTTATCATATCGTCCAAATAAACATTAGTTCCAAAACTATAGAGGTTAGGCATAGCGCCGACTTCAAAATAAACCGATTTTTTATCTTTTATTTCGCTTTTTATTTTAGCTACCGCCGATTTTATTTTTTCTATATTTGTTTTCATTTTAGAAATTATTTTTTCCGCTTCGTCTTTTAATTTTAAAACTTCTCCCAAAAAATAAATATCGTCTTCAATTGCCAACAATGTGTCGCTGTTTGGAATTACCGCCACGCATAAACCTAAATTTTTTATTGCATCTATAGAAGACATACTTGCAAAAACGCTAAATGTATTTACAAATATAATATCGGGATTAAGGGATATTATCGTTTCGGCATCGGGATTCATCATATCAAAAATTTGCATGTTAGAATAATCAATATTGTTTTTTTCTAAAATTTCTTTGGAATAAAAATCTACGGATATTATTTTATCGCTTTCTCCAATATCAATTAAAATTTCCGTAATCGAAGGAGAGAGCGAAATTATTTTATTGATTTTTTCGGGAACTATTATATCGTTTCCCGCTCTGTCTTTTATTTGCGAAACATTATTTGAATCCTTGCAGGAAAATATGCAAGAAAACAAAAATAAATAAAATAAAAAAGTAATATATATTCTTAAATTTCTCATAATAAATCCTCTTTATAAAATTCTAATCTAAACTTTAATCAAAAATTATATCCCAATTCAATCTCCCAAGTAAAAGGTTTTGCCACCGAATAAGTCGACAAAATCGGAGTTTTATTAAATATATTTTTAAAATGTGTAGAAATTATCAAATGTTTAAACCATATAGAATAAAAAGAAATATTAAAATCATGAAAATTATCCGAATATTTAATAGGTTCTTTATCCGTTATCGGACGCAAATCAGAATAAATATAATAAATATTAAACGAAAGCGAAGTTAAAATATTATTTTCAGATATAAAATCATAACCCAATAAAACGGAAACAACATCTTTTGGAAGTCCGATTTTAGGAGTTTTTTCAATTCCCATATAAGCAAGTTGATAGGAATAACCGATTTTAGCCTTTATTCTATTATAGGTTAAAAATGGAATCTCATAACCTACGCTCGAATTTACTATATGCGTTTTTGCTATATTGACATTTACGGGCTTACTTCCAACCCAAATAATTTTATTGCTGTAAACCGTATAAGTATAAGAACCTTCGATTTTCAAATTCGTTATCGGCTCTAAAGTAAGTTTTGTAAGAAGTTGATTATAATCTTCAGACTTCAAATTAATATTTCCATAATTTCCGTAATACAAATCGTTAAAATTCGGAGTAGTATAATCATGCGAATAAGAAAAATATAATCCGTAACCTTTATAAAAATTCAAATTAAAAGCGGCATTATAAGCGAGATAATTTCCGATTTTATAACCGTTATAATAATCGTATTGGAATTCATATTTAATATCGGGCAAAAGCGTAAAAATCGGCGTATTTTCATCCCAATAACCAAAAGAAATCTGCGGTTCGTATTTTATAGAAATGGAATGTCTTTGAGGATTTGTAGAATAATTCTTTGAAACTGCGCTTTTTTCTTCCGTTAAAATATCGTATCTGTATTCGGGCGTGATTTTATTATAAAACGATATTATATTTGGCAAAAACTCGTCCATTCTCTTTAACTCGGCATTTAATGAAACGGCATGCGATTTATAATCCGACTCAAATTTTCCGTTTTTATAATAAGGTTTGTCTACAAAAGAATCGTATAAATAAGACAAATTAACATTATAATCCAAAATATCCGAAAAACCGTTATAAGAAATTGACGACACTAAAGTTGTAAAATTAAACCAAGAAT
>CAZRYV010000090.1:4693-8347 GCA_964604385.1 uncultured Brachyspira sp. | reverse complement strand
GTATAGAAAATAAAGTAAAAATGATAACTCTCGATAGTTATGTGAAAGAAAACAATATAGAAGTTGGTTTAATAAAAACTGATTTAGAAGGTTTTGAGCAACCGTTTTTGAAAGGAGCGATTAACACGATAAAAGAACAAAAACCCGTTTTAATTATAAGCATGTATCATAATTATAGCGACTTTTTTGAAATAAAACCTATGCTTGAAAATTTAAATCTAGGATATAAATTTAAAATTATAAAAAATAAATCCAATCAACTGCTTACCGAAACAAAATTATTGGCTGAAGTATAATTTTAAATCAAATTAAATAACCGCCGCTTTCTTCCAAAATTTTAGCGTATTTTTTTACTCCCGCGTTTACATTCATAAAACTTTTATTATATCCCGCTTCTCTTAATTTCGTTAAATCCGCTTGAGTAAATTTCTGATATTTTCCTTTTAAGGCTTCGGGAAACGGTGTATATTCTATATTTGATTTTGTATAAATTTCTTTTAAGGCTTTCGCAATCTCTAAAAAACTCTCGCCTCTGCCCGTTCCGCAATTAAATATTCCGCTTATTTTTTCATTTTCAAAAAAGAAATTATTAACCGAAACCACATCGTCAATATAAATAAAATCTCTTAAAAAGTTTTCGCTTCCCTCAAAAATTTTCATGTTCTCGCCCGATTTTATTTGATTAAACAAATGAAAAGCGACAGATGACATTTTTCCTTTATGATTTTCTTGCGGTCCGTAAACATTGAAATATCTTAAACCGACAACCTGCCCGTTTATTTTTTTTTGCTTGAATAAAATATTAACATATCTGTCGAATTGATATTTTGAAAAAGCGTAAACATTTAGCGGATATTCGTTTTCCTCTTTCTCTGCAAAACCTTTCTCTCCGTTTCCGTAAACCGAAGCGCTCGATGCGTAAAAGAATCTGATTTTATTTTCCAAACATAAATGCAAAATATTTTTACTCGTTTCATAATTATTTTTCATCATATAATTTCCGTCCGTTTCCATAGTGTCCGAACATGCGCCTTGATGAAAAATCGAGTCTATCTTACCGCAATTTTTCGTTATAAAATCAATCGAATTATCTTTGTCGATATAATCTGCAAATTTTATTCTATTTAAATTTTTATGTTTGGAAGCGTTTTTTAAATCGTCTATTATAATTATGTCGTCTATTCCCAAATTATTTAATCCACGAACAATATTTGAGCCTATAAATCCCGCTCCTCCCGTTACTATAATCATATAAACTCCTTTAATTATTTATATCATTTATGTTTTTTATTATTTTTGTAGTGGAATATCCGTCCACAAAATCTATTAGCACGGTTTCTTTTGCATATTCTCTTCCAACGACATTTTCTATTTTATAATCTCCGCCTTTAACCAATATGTCAGGCTTCAAATTTTTTATAAGTTCAAAAGGAGTGTCTTCGTCAAATATTATTATATAATCCACGCATTCCAAAGCGGATAAAATTATCGCTCTATCTTTTTCGTTATTTATCGGTCTACTCTCTCCCTTAAGTCTTTTAACCGAAGAATCGCTATTTAAACCCAATACTAACAAGTCGCCGAGTTCTTTTGCCTTTTGCAAATATTCCACATGTCCGCGATGAAGTATATCGAAACATCCATTTGTAAACACTATTTTTTTGCCGTTATTTTTTTTATTTAGAATTTCTTTTAATTTTTCAATATCCGTTATTTTTTTATTCATAATTTTAAAATATTACTGCCATTTATAAGATTCTACAAACATAGTCGATATTGAAATGCAGGCAATTGCCCAAATTAAAAAGAATATTACATTTTGAATATCTATCATTCCTTTGGTGAAATCCGAAAAATATGTCGTTATAGAAACGGCATTCAGTAATCCGCTCGCTCCCGTAAACATTTCGCTAAGCCAATTTATAATATAGGCGAATACTCCCATAGAAACTCCTAATATTGCGGCAACCAACTGACTTTTGGATACGCTTGTCGCAATAAGTCCGAGTCCTAAAATAGCGGTTCCAAGTAAAAATAAACCCAAATAACCGCTGAATATGACTCCAATATCGGGTTTTCCAAAAATCATAAGAAGAATCGGATAAACGAAAGTCATTATAAGTAATGAAGAATAAACTACTAAAACTGATAAATATTTTCCTATCACATATTGCAAAGAAGTTATGGGAGATGTCATAATAAGTTCAAAAGTTCCCGAAGCTCGCTCTTCCGCTATTAATTTCATGCATAATATCGAAAGGAATAATATTGTAAAAAATCCTATATTATACATCGTATTTTCCATGATAGCCAATCTGCTATAATAAATTTCTATAGTGAAAAAATAACCCGTAAGCGCCAAATAAATAAAACCTAATATATAATATAAAGGAGACACATAAAAAGATTGTATTTCTCTTGCGAATATAACATAAATATTTTTCATTTTCACCTCTTTAATTTTCTTTTTTTATTTATTCTAATTTTTATTCTGAAGCGTTTGAATCTTCGTTTAAATCTTTATTTTCTTTATTATTATCATTATCGTTTAAATTATCATTTAAATCTTTAGGTAAATCTTTTGAAATAATTTCGTCTTTTATATATTTGGATTTATCAAAATCTTCGCTTTTCTTTTTGTCTGTAAAATATATAAATACCTCTTCCAAAGTTCTTTCTTTAGCTCTAATCTCCAAAACTTCAAAATCGCTTTGCACCAAATGTTTAACAATCGCCGCTCTTATATCGTTTCCTCTCTCGCATTCGATTATAATAGAACCGAAGTTATCCGTCTCCGCTTGAATAACTCCCGAAACTTCCCTAACGGCTACAAGCGCATCTTCCAATCTTCCCGCCACTTTTAATTCTATATTTCCTCCGAGAATTTCTCTGTCCATAGCGGTTTTTAAACCTTCTATAGTGTCTTCGGCTATAAGTTCTCCGCTGTCTATGATTAAAGCTCTTTCGCAAGTATCTTCGACTTCGCTTAATATATGAGTTGACAATATAACCGTTCTAGTTCCTCCTAAACTCTTTATCAAAGAACGAACTTCGATTAACTGATTCGGGTCGAGTCCGCTTGTCGGTTCATCTAATATTAAAACTTCAGGGTCATGTATTATAGCTTGAGCGATTCCCGTTCTCTGTTTATAACCTTTCGATAAATGTCCGATTATTCTGTCTTTATATTTTGTAAGTCCCGTTATTTCTATTGTGTTTTCCAAAGCGCTTTTAATATGCTTTCTTTCTATTCCTTTTAATTTTGCGGCAAATTTTAAATAATCCATAACCGTCATTTCCGTATATAAAGAAATATTTTCGGGCATATATCCGATTCTTCTTTTTAATTCTATAGGATTATCGTAAATCTCATAATCGTCCAAATAAACGAATCCGCTTGTCGCAGGCAAATAACCGGTGATAATTCGCATCATAGTGCTTTTTCCCGCTCCGTTCGGTCCCAAAAATCCCACTATTTCGCCTTTATTTATCGTGTATGAAACGCCCTTCAAAGCCAAATGTTCGCCGTAATATTTAACAATGTTGTCGACTTTTATCATTGACAGTCCTTAAAACACTTTAATTATATAATTTAATTATTTAATTGAAATAATATAACAGTAAAAGATAATTTTATCAAGTATTTTATTATTT
>CAZRYV010000090.1:0-4593 GCA_964604385.1 uncultured Brachyspira sp. | reverse complement strand
TTTAATTGAAATAATATAACAGTAAAAGATAATTTTATCAAGTATTTTATTATTTTTTATTTTATTTTAATTTTATTTAAAATTTAATTTATTTTTTCTCTAAAATTATTATTCTCAAAAATTATTCTTCTCTATCTTTCAAACCTTCAACCATATCCAATTTATTCACATAATGAGCGCTCATAATAGAAACTAAAAATATCGCTGTTATAAGAAGTATAACGGCATAAATATAACTTTCATCGTAAATATGAGGAACAAAAGAAAATAATTTGCTTGAAAAAGGTTTTTTAACCAAATATAAAATTCCAAAGCCCGCCGCTATTCCCGTAGGAATCGCTATTATGATTTGAGTAATAGTTTCTTTTAATGACGCTATCATTATTTCTTTAGTAGTATATCCCATAACTTTAAGAAGCGTAAATTCGTATCTTCTTGTAGCCAAAGTGATTACGCCGACTCCATAAAGCGAAGTTGCTCCGAGCAAAAACGCTATAAATATAAGAATTTGAACCAAAAGATAAATAGTCGCTATCTGATTTTTATAAGCTGCATATTCGTCATCTACAAAACTGTAATAAGAAATATCTTCGCTGTCGTCTAAAATTTCTTTTATATATTCCCGTGAAATATTATCTTTTTTCGTAAAAAATATACTGTTATAAGAATCGGGAATATCGAATTCTTCTTCGGCAAATTTTTTCTCCATATAAACGAAGAACATTCCCTGCTGCTCTACAAATTTACCGCATTTCACTATTTTTGAAACGCTGTTTCCCAAAGTGTATAATTCTATTCCTATATAATCGTTTTCTTTAATATTTAATTTATCCGCCAAATATTTAGGAAGCATTATAGTATCTTCGGTATTGTCATTTTTAGGAATATCCAAAGAAGAAAAATCATCCTGATATATTAAAGTCGGTATATATAAATTTTCGTTTTCGCTTTTGAATGCGGGATAGATTCTCGATTGATATATAGCCGCTTTATCGTAGGATAAAACTATATCGTTGGTAATTATTTCAGAATCTTCTTTCCATTTTATAGGATTAATCGTAGCCTTAATGTCGTAAAGAGAAAATTTTTCGTATAAAGTGGAAAGGAAATAGTCGAAAGAATTATTAAATCCTTGAGCGAATATAGTCATACTAACTGCCGCAAACATTCCCCATAACGAAGCAAAATATCTCGTTTTGCTCCTCGAAGCGTTTTTTATGGCGTATCTCGTATTGAATGAAAATCTGTTCCATAATTTTAAATTTTCCATTAAACTCTTTCCGCCGCCTTTTGGAGGTTCTCCTCTCATCGATTGGGCTGGATTAAGTTTTAAAATCGAAATCGCCGCAATAAGATTCGACAATATGCATACGAACAATATAATCGTTCCCGCTATAACCCATAAATCGAAATAAGTATTATAAGTGAAATTCGGCATATCAAATATTTTTGACAAAACCTCGAATATCGAAGGCAGAATTATTTTAGTTGATATAAATGCCAAAAGTATTCCAAAAAATGAAACCAAAAAGGAATATTTTATATACATATACATTATAGAAGCGTCAGTAAGTCCAATCGCTTTCATTATTCCAATTTGTTTTCTTTCCACCGCCACATTTCTTCTCTGTATTATATAAAGCAACAGTATCGCCATTAATAATAATATCGAAGGGCATATATAAGAAAAAGAATCTATTTGAAGCAAAGTCTGTTCGTAATTCACATAATTAACCGATTGCTCTCTATCTGTAAAATAAAATATTTTTTGTTTTAATTTTACTCTTATAATATTTTCTATATTTACTCTGTTAACATTTTCTTTATATTTTATATAAATCGAATTATAAGGAATATATTTAAAATGCTCTTCGTTAATTTCTACGACTGCAAAATCTTCCGCCTTCGAAACTGTGCTTGCGCCGTCTTTGAACAGAAATACATAATTCGGATAAGATACCAAAGAAGCTATAACGAAAGATTCCGTTTTGTTATTAAAATTAAGCTCTATAGTATCTCCGATTTCCAAAGAACGGAAATCTGCAAAATTTTTATTAACCGCCACCTCGTTCGTTTCGAGTATATATTTTCCTTTATACACATAAGGTTTATTTATTCTCGTATATTTATCGTCCGTTCCGTAAATAATAGCGTCTATATTTTCAGTCTCATTTTCTATTTCCACTTTTCCTTGAAATCTATGTTTTCCTTCCGCTCTTTCTACTCCTTTAATGTCTTTTATAGTTTTTATATCGTCTTCGCTAAAAATTCCAAATAAAACCAAATCGTCAAGCAAATTATTTTCAAAATAATTCTCCGCAGATAATTTAAAATCTCTATAGACGGTTTTTACCGCTACAAAAAATAAAACCGCAAGCGCTACGATAAACACCGCCGATACGAATATTGCGAGTTGTTTGTTTATTTTTCTTAATAAAAGTTTAGTTTTTATATCAAACATTATTTATACTTTCCGTTTATATTATAGTTTATTACCATTCTATATCTTCGGGGTTTAAAGGATTTTCTATGTCAAACCTTTCCACAACCTCTCCGTTTAAAATTTTTATAACAGTATCCGCCATTTTAGATATTTCTTTACTGTGAGTGATTAAAACTATACTCGTCCCAAAATCTCTGTTCAAATCTCTCAATATTTTCAAAGCCATTATTCCCGTTTTGTTATCCAAAGCTCCCGTAGGTTCGTCACATAAAACCACTTTAGGTTTTTTCGCAATCGCTCTTGCAATGCTCACTCTCTGCTGTTCGCCACCGGATAATTCTGTCGGATAATGTTTTACTCTGTTTTCAAGTCCGAGTAATTTTAAAGCGTTTTCGGCGTTTTCTTTCGGTAGTCCCGTTATTTCAGTCGAAAATTCCACATTCTCCAAAGCGGTTAAATTGGGAAGCAAATTATAACTCTGAAAAACGAATCCTATATTTTCTCTTCTGAATTTAGATAATTTTTTATTGCTGTAGTTTGAAATATCTTCTCCCAAAAATAAAACCTGTCCGCTTGTCGGTTTATCCAAAGCTCCCAATATATTAAGCAAGGTGCTTTTACCCGAGCCGCTAGGTCCGAGTATAGCCGTAAGTTTTCCTTCTTCTATCGTTAAATTTATCGAATTGAGCGCTTGAGTGGCGCCACCGCCATGACCGTAAATCTTGCTTATATTTTTTATTTCGTATAGGTTATTATTCATTAAGATATTCCTAATTATTATTTTATATTATTTTTGGCTCTCCATTCTTCTACGGCTATTTCGACTATTTCCTTTGCGCATTCTCTTTTGCTCAAAATTGGAAAATCCTTTACTCTGCCGTCTTTAAAAAATATAGTTATTTTGTTGGTATCTTTTCCTATAGCGTCTTTAATATTATTCGCCACTATCATATCGGCATTTTTTCTATTCATTTTATCTACGGCATATATTTTTAATTCTTCCTCGCTATCTGCAGTCTCCGCCGCAAAAGAGACTATCAAAGAATTTTTTAATTTTTTATCTTTGGTAAGAGCGAGTATATCTTCGTTTTGAATTAAATCTATAGCGCTTATATTTTGCTTTTTTACTTTTTTATCGTATATTTTTGCGGGTTTAAAGTCCAAAGGAGCAGCCGCCATAAAAAGTATATCGGTATTTTTAAGTTCGTCTAAAACTGCATCTTTTAATTCTTCTGTCGTGTTTATTTTTATTTTTTTATTTTTTGAACGAATCATTAACGGAGATAAAACCGCTCCCTCTATATAAACGATATTTCCGTTTTTGGAATTTATTTCATTATATAAAGCCTCTCCCATTTTACCGCTAGAACTATTAGTTATATATCTTATCGGGTCTATCCACTCTATAGTAGCTCCCGCCGTTATGGTAAATCTTATGCCGCCTAATTTATCGTCTGTTAATTTGTTTATTATAGTTTCAAAAGAAGCGAGTCTTCCAACTCCGTCCTCTTCGCAAGCCATAGCTCCTCTTTCGGGTTCTATTATTTCGTAATTTAATTGCTCTATCATATATTTTACATTTTTCTGAACGGTTTTATTAAGCCACATATAAGGATTCATTGCAGGAGCGAATAATTTTCTTCCCGTATAAGCGCAAGCTATAGTGCTTATGCTGTCGTCATATATTCCGTTCGCTATTTTTCCTATCATATTGGCGTCTATTGGAGCTATAAGTAAAGCGTCCGTTTTTTTATTGATATTTATATGTATAAGCGGGTCTTCTTCTTTCCATATATTTCTTATCACATGGTTTCCGCTCATAGTTTCCAAAGCTTTTATTCCAACCATATTTTCGGCATTTTTTGTTACGGCGCAAATTATTTCATGTCCCTGCTTTTTCAACATACTAACAAGAACGGGCATTTTGTATGCCGATATGGAACTTGTAATTGCCAAAAGTATCCTCATTAAATTGCCTATAAGTAAAATTTATTTATTTATTATATATTATAATTATAAATAAAAAAATAGTTTAATAGAATAATCTAATGTAAAGAAAATTCTATTAGAATTTTTTAATTAGTTTTTTACTTTTAAATACTTGATAAAATTTATAAAAATGCTATAATCTACAACATAGATTAATTAAT
>CAZRYV010000089.1:7063-8493 GCA_964604385.1 uncultured Brachyspira sp. | reverse complement strand
CGAAGTTTACTGTAAGATAAGAAGCATCATACTATTTTTAAATAAAATATACATTAATTAAAATTTTTCCGATAATAAATAGTAAATCAAATAAAATGGAATTGAATTTATGAAAAAAACTATAAAAAAAATAACGACTTTTTTACTTTTATCAATTATGATTATCGCAAGTAATGTTTATGCAAACGAAAAAGAAAGCATGATAAAATCGATGCAATTAGAAGAGCTTGGCGAGATTTCAATCGCAGACGAAGAATCCTCAATAACTTTTAGCGAACTTGCAAATTATTATGCCAATATAATAACCGATAAAAAAGCAACGCCCGAACAGTTGGAAGCGCTCGGAAATATGATAAGATTATGGACGGATGCGATAAACAAAAATTTTACGAAAGAAGAATTATACGGAGATTATTCTGTTTTAACTTCCACTTTATCATCGATGTCGATTCATTTGATTTTGAGAATTGCTATAAAAGACGAAAATATTCCAACTAAAGAAATTCAAAAAAATATTTACGACACTATTAACAATAAATATATTCCGTCTTTTAGCAAATTTAAAAATGAAGGTTGGAAAACGGAATTTAATTTTTATGTTATAAATATGTCCGCCGCCGTTTGCAAATGGTATGAGGATAAATCAGAAAAATTGGATTATCCCGATTTCAAAGTATGGCGAGAAGGAAATTTTTAATAATTTATTTATGGAGTAATCGATAATGGAAAACAAACAAATAGAAGTAATCGAAGAAAACGAACAATCTTCGGAAAATCTAAAAAAATTAATTTTGAAATATAAAGAACAAAATACTATAACGATAAAAAATTCAAAAAAAATAAAAGCCGTTTAATAATTTAAAATATTAAAAAATATTTTAAAAATTAAAAAATTTATTTATAATTTTTTTATTAGAAATTATTTTTAAACAATAATTTTAAACAACAAATAAAAAAGAAAAATAAAACGGCAGGAATTATTCCCGCCGTTATAATAGCTATAGATTTTTATTCTTTTTTTATTTTTTATTCTATTATTATTTATATTATTTATTCCTCTAGAAATACCATTTCAAACCCGTGCATGAATCGAAAGAAAATCCGTTTTGATTATATTCTAACACGCTTTGATAATTTCCTCGCATATCGGCTTCCAAATATAATTCCAATTCTTTTGTAGGAGTTATATAAAGTTCTATATAGAGTCCGTAAGAGAACTGCATAAGCGGAACTGTAAATTTTTCTCCGTTAAACTGCATATTTTTTCCGCCGTATATATTGTAGGAAAATATCGGCTCTCCATACAAAGTTATAAAATCGGACTGCGCCGTTAATCCTAATCTCGGGCTTAAAGAAATCATATACATTTTTTCTGCGTAAAATCCTGTCGGCATAGAAGACATAAAATCCGAACCGTCAAATTTGGAAGG
>CAZRYV010000089.1:0-6963 GCA_964604385.1 uncultured Brachyspira sp. | reverse complement strand
AAAAAACTTGATTTTAAATAAAAATTGTTTAGTATTAATCATTATCATTATTTAATCGTTAATTGCGGGAGATTTTGAATTATGAAATTTATTTTTTCAAGAATATTTTTAGGAATTTTTGTAATAATCATAGGAGCGTATATACTCCTTCAATATATTTTTCACATCTATATTCCTTTTCTTGCCTCCATTCCTTTATTTACGATAATAGTCGCTTTGGTAATAATATCTTGGGGAATTGCAATAATATTTGGAAGAGGTTTTTATTCTTCAAAAATAATTTTAGGTTTATTATTAACCCTAACGGGAATATATTTTATTATAAGATATTGCTTTAATGTAAATATGCCTTTTATATTATATACTCCGATATTTAGAATGATTTTTAGCATAATAATAATGTTTCTTGGAGTTTATATTTTAATAGGAGTTTATTATATCGGTGAAAACCTGCCAAAATATAAAAACAAATATCATAGAATATTTTTTAAAACTTCTAATATGGATTTTACAAATATAGAAATAGATAGAAATCTTAATATAACGGTAGATTCGGTATTTTCCGATACGGTTATATTTATAAATCAAAATATTCAAGTTCATATAAAGGCTTCGAGCGTTTTCGGAAATATATCAATTCCAACGGGAGATAGCGTAAGTTTTGGCGAGATTAATTTTGTTTTAGGAAATTCGGATAAAATATTATATTTAAATGTCAACTCTGCATTCGGACAGGTAAGAATTTTATATAAATAATAAAAAATTATCGATATTTTTATACGATTTTGTAAATTTTTCATTTTTCTAACAAAAATATAAAGTTGCTCTTGATTTCCAAATAAAAATTTATATACTTAACGATATAAATTAAAAAGCGGAGGATTAATAGAATATGGATTTGAAAAATTCAAAAACAAAAGACAATCTAAAAATTGCCTTTACCAATGAAGCTATTGCAAGATGCAAGTATATGTATTATGCCGAAAAAGCCCGTGCCGAAGGAATGGAAAACTTGGCTCTAGCCTATGAAAAAGCTTCGAGAAACGAACAAGAACATGGCAAACTTTGGTTCGAACGATATCATGGCATTCTATCAAAAGAAGAAAATTTAAAAGATGCCATAGCGGGAGAAACCTACGAATCGGAAGAAATGTATATTAATTTTGCAAAAGTGGCAAAAGAAGAAGGATTTACCGATATTGCTATGTTATTTGAACATGTGGCAAAAATAGAAGAAGGACATAAAAATATGTTTTCCAAATTTTTAGATAATAGCAGCGAAATTAGCGGAAAATGGCAATGTCCTAAATGCGGATATATGCATAACGATTCAAAAGCGCCTAAAAATTGTCCCGTATGCGAACAATATAGAGTAGGCGGAATCAATTAATTTATTTTTTATGATTATTATTTTAAATTATTAATTATTTTTACGGAGGATGAAATATGTATAGTAAAAAGAGTGAATTTTTAGCGGAATTAATGGGTTCAATGTTTTTGATTCTTTTCGGTTGCGGAGTTGTGGCGGCGGTAATTATATGCGACAACGGAGCGCCCGTTAATATCCACTTGGCTTGGGGACTTGCCGTTACATTCGGTATTTATGTATCGGGAAAAATCAGCGGAGCTCATTTAAATCCGGCGGTTACATTGGCTTTAGCGGTTACTAAAAGGTTCCCTTGGAATAAGGTTTTATACTATATCGTAGCGCAAATTATCGGCTGTTTTATCGCAGCGGCTATAGTATTTGCCGTATATTATAAAAAATGGATTGAAGTTGACCCTGAATTTGTAAATACTGCGGGAGTATTCTGCACTTTTCCGGCAGTTTCGGGATTCTTGTCGGGTTTAGTCGACCAAATTGTAGGAACTTTCATATTGGTATTTTTAATTTTAGCGGTTGGAGATGCCAATAATACGCCGGCAGGTTCTAATTTGGGACCTATAATAGTAGGTTTAATAGTAGTAGCCATCGGTTTTTCTTTCGGAGCTATGCATGGTTATGCGATTAATCCTGCGAGAGATTTTGGACCTAGATTATTTGCGGTAGTAGCAGGTTTCAAAAATAACGGACTTACGGACGGAACTACTGTGTGGATAGTGCCGATAATAGGACCAATAATAGGCGGAATCTTAGCGGGCATAATTTACGATTTAACTGTCGGAAAAATATTATCGTCAGAAAAATAATAAAATAAATGATAAATAAAAATTAAAAAAATTATAAATAATATAAATAAATATAAAAAATAAAATTAAAAGACAATAAAGGAGTATTAAATGGCAAAATATGTAGTGGCTATAGACCAAGGAACCACAAGCAGTAGAGCCATACTGTTTGATTACGACCAAAATATGGTATCGGTGGCTCAAAAAGAATTTACTCAAATATATCCTAACGAAGGATGGGTAGAGCATAACGCTTCGGAAATTTGGGCGACTCAATTCGGAGTTTTGCAAGAAGCCATACAAAAAGCAGGAGCCAAACCCGAAGATATAGCGGCGATAGGAATTACCAATCAAAGGGAAACTACCGTAGTTTGGGATAAGAATACGGGAGAGCCTATATATAACGCTATAGTATGGCAATGCAGAAGAACGGCTTCGATTTGCGATTCTATAAAGGCGAAAGGACTCGATTCTTATATCAGAGAAAATACGGGACTCGTTATAGACGCTTATTTTTCGGGAACTAAAATCAAATGGATACTCGACAATGTTGCGGGAGCGAGAGAAAAAGCAAACAAAGGCGAATTATTATTCGGAACTATAGACACTTGGCTTATATGGAAACTCACGGGAGGAAAAGTTCATGTTACGGATTATACAAACGCATCGAGAACTATGATTTATAACATTAAAGAGCTTAAATGGGATGAAAAAATATTGAAAGAACTCGATATACCCGAAAGTATGCTTCCGGAAGTTAAGGATTCTTCATCAATTTATGGTTATGCAAATATAAACGGAAAAGAAGTTCCAATATCGGGAATAGCGGGCGACCAACAGGCGGCGTTATTCGGACAGGCATGCTTCAATAAAGGAGACACTAAAAATACTTACGGAACGGGAAGTTTTATCCTAATGAATATAGGAGAAAAATTTATTTTAAGCAAAAACGGTTTATTAACAACTATAGGAATAGGATATAAAGGCAAAATAGAATACGCTTTTGAAGGTTCGGTATTTATAGCGGGCGCCGTTATACAATGGGTTAGAGACGAACTTAGATTGCTTCATGATTCTAAAGACACGGAATATTTTGCAACCAAAGTTAAGGATACGAACGGAGTATATTTAGTTCCCGCTTTCGTAGGACTTGGCGCTCCTTATTGGGATATGTATGCGAGAGGATGTTTGGTAGGAATTACTAGAGGAGTAAATAGAAGTCATATAATAAGAGCGGCGGAAGAGGCTATAGCGTATCAAAGTAGAGATGTTATAGACGCTATGGTAGCCGATTCGGGAGTAAAATTAGGTTCTTTGAAAGTAGACGGCGGAGCTTCGAGAGATAATTTCTTGATGCAGTTTCAAGCTGATATAATAAATACAAAAGTTTTAAGACCTCAAATAACAGAAACCACCGCTTTAGGAGCTGCATATTTGGCTGGTTTAGCCGTAGGTTTTTGGAAAGATAAAGAAGAGATTTCAAAAAGATGGAAATTGGATAAAGAATTTAATCCATCTTTGTCCGAAGATGAAAGAAATAAAAAATATACGGGCTGGAAAAAAGCCGTAGAAAGAGCCAAAAATTGGGCTGTATAAAAGTTAAAAATTTTGTAATCCGTATATTGATTATTTTAGATATACGGATTATAAATTTATTTTCTGATTTTGATTTATAATAATATTTATAATAATTAAGTTAATGAAGGTATTTTTATGTATGACATATTGATAATTGGAGCGGGAGTATCGGGAACTTCGGCTGCAAGAGAATTATCTAGATATAAAGCGGATATATGCGTAGTGGAAAAATGCGAAGATGTTTGTTCTGGCACTTCCAAAGCAAACAGCGGAATAGCGCATGCGGGATTCGACGCTGCAAACGGCTCTCTTATGGAGAAGTTAAATGTTTTGGGAAATAAAATGATGCCTAAAATTGCAGAAGATTTGAATGTTCCATTTAAATTAAACGGTTCTTTAGTGGTAAGTTCTAATAAAGAAGATATGCCAAATTTACAAAAATTATACGAAAGAGGAATAGCGAACGGAGTCGAAGGTTTGAAAATATTGAATAAAGAAGAAGTTTTTGAAAAAGAACCTAATCTAAACGATAATATAGTAGCCGCTTTATACGCTCCTACAGGGGGAATAATCTGCCCTTTTATACTAAATGTAGCTTATGCGGAAAATGCCGCAGATAACGGAGCGGAATTCAGATTTAATACGGAAGTTTTTAATATAAAAAAAGTTAATAATATATTCGAAGTTATGACAAATAATGGAATAATAAAAACCAAATATATAGTCAATGCCGCAGGACTCTACGCCGATAAATTTCATAACATGGTAAGCGAAAATAAAATAAACATTAAGCCGAGAAGAGGAGATTATATACTTCTTGACAGCGAAGTTAAAAATATAGTGTCTTCTACTATATTTTCACTTCCAAGCAAATTCGGGAAAGGCATTTTGGTCACTCCGACAGTTCATGGAAATTTAATGATTGGTCCGACTGCGATTGATATAGAAGATAAAGAAGGAGTCAATACCACAGCCGAAGGTTTGAATCAGATTATAGAAAAATCGAAATTAACCGTAAAAAATATTCCTTACAATAAGGTAATCACTTCGTTTGCGGGGCTTCGTCCTCATGAAAACGGACATGAATTTATAATCAAGGAAGTTGAAGATTGCGAGAATTTTATCGACTGCGCGGGAATAGAATCGCCGGGATTAGTAAGTTCGCCCGCCATAGGAGTTATGGTAGCCAATATACTAAAAGAAAAAGCAAATTTGGAAAATAAATCCGAATTTATTGAAAAAAGAAAAGGCATTACAAAATTTATGAGTTTGTCGAACGAAGAAAAAAATAAACTTATAAAAGAAAATCCTTTATACGGACATATAATATGCAGATGCGAAAAAATCACAGAAGGCGAAATAACGGAAGCGATAAGAAACAAAGTGGGAGCGAAAAGTTTGGACGGAATTAAAAGAAGAGTAAGAGCGGGATTAGGAAGATGTCAGGGCGGATTCTGTTCCCCAAAAATAATGGATATATTATCGAGAGAGCTTAATATCGATATGCTAAATATTACGAAATCCGAAAAAGGTTCGGAGATACTTAAAGGCATAAATAAAGAAAATTTTTAAATTTTAAATTGTTATTAAGGAGTTTTTTTAATGAAATCTTACGATGTCGTTATTATAGGCGGAGGACCGGCGGGGCTTGCCGCTGCAATTTCTGCGAGAGAAAACGGAATAGAAAATTTGCTTATTATAGAAAGAGACGAGGTTTTGGGAGGAATATTAAATCAATGCATACATAACGGTTTTGGACTTCATAGATTCGGCGAAGAACTTACGGGACCCGAATACGCTTATCGGTTTATAGAAAAAGTTATAGATTTAAAAATAGAATATAAATTAAATACTATGGTTTTGAATATAGATTCTGATAAAAATATAACTTATATAAATAAAGAAGAAGGTTTTATTCAAATAAAATCTAAAGCGATAATTTTGGCTATGGGATGCAGAGAAAGGGCGAGAGGAGCGCTTAATATACCGGGCTACAGACCTGCGGGCATATTTTCTGCGGGAGCGGCTCAACATCTCGTAAATATAGAAGGATATATGCCGGGAAAAGAGGCGGTTATATTAGGTTCGGGAGACATAGGACTTATTATGGCAAGGAGAATGACTTTTGAAGGCGCTAATGTAAAAGTCGTGGCGGAGATTTTACCATTTTCTGGTGGATTAAAAAGAAATATAGTTCAATGTTTGGACGATTTTAATATTCCTCTAAAATTGAGTCATACCGTTATTGACATTAAAGGAAAAAACAGAATAGAGGGAGTTACTATAGCGAAAGTTGACGAAAACATGAAACCCATAAAAGGAACGGAAGAATATTATTCATGCGATACTTTGCTTTTGTCGGTAGGATTAATTCCTGAAAACGAACTTTCAAAAGAAATAGGAATAGAAATAAATCCCATAACATCGGGACCTATAGTAAACGAACGGCTTGAAACTAATATCGAAGGAATATTCTCCTGCGGAAACGCTTTGCATGTTCATGATTTGGTAGACTTTGTGTCGGAAGAGGCGGAAACTGCGGGAAAAAGCGCTGCTCTCTACATTTTAAAAGAAAAGAAAACAAATAAAGATAAAGAATATATATATTTAAAAGCTTTAAACGGCGTGCGGTATACAGTTCCGTCATTTATAGATATCGACAATATAAACGAAGAGCTTACGGTTAGGTTCAGAGTCGGCGGAGTATTTACGAATAAATTTTTAAATGTTTATTTTGACGGCGAGAGACTTATTCATAAAAAGCATTTGATATTCGCCCCCGGCGAGATGGAAACTTTGAAACTAAATAAAGATTTATTGCTTAAAAAAGAAAATTTAAAAAATATAGAGTTAAAAATAGAAGATAATTAATTTATATGATTAAAATTATTTGATTATATAAAAAAGGATAAAACAATTATGACAAAAAAAGAATTGACTTGTATATGTTGTCCTATGGGATGCGCTTTAAATATCGAAATTGAAAATAACGAAGTGATAAAAATCAGCGGCAATACTTGTAAGAGAGGCGATACTTACGGAAGAGCGGAAATTATTCGTCCCGTTAGAATGGTTACCACTATAGTAAAAGTCGAAAACGGTAAATTAAAAATGCTTCCCGTAAAAACCAAAGAACCTATAGATAAAGATAAAATAAATCAATGCATTCTCGCTTTAAAAGATATAAAAGTTAAAGCTCCGATTCGTATAGGAGAT